>NZ_CP144374.1:1032500-1332500 GCF_040451425.1 Thermodesulfovibrio sp. 3462-1 | reverse complement strand
CGGTTGGATAGAGGACTTTCTTAAAAAAGTTTTCGCAGAACCTTCTGCAAGCCTCTTTATCTGCACCAAATATGGCTGGATACTTCGGTATATAAACTGGCACATTGCCATAACGAATAATCTTATCTGTATTTGAGCCGATAAATATCTCACCAAGCACACCTTTTTTCTGCCTGCCTGAGACGATGAGTGAGACCTTTTCTTCATCAGCCACTCTCAGTATCTCTCTGTAAGGGATTCCAACTGTTATGACCTTTTTTGCCCTGATACCCGCATCCTCTATAATCTTTATTCCCTCAGCCATCTTCAGGTCAGCAATCTCTGTGAGCCTCTTTACATCTTCAGGATGATAGCCCTCGTATTTGTCCATCGGCAGTCTGGCAAAATCTATGACATGGAGAAGGATTATCTCCTCTGTCCCGACCTTTTTGAAATTCAATATACAGGAGAGCACATCAAGAGAGAATTCCTCAAATTTGATTGGATAAAGTATCTTTTTATACATGACTACTCCCTCCCTCTAAAGAGTTTAAACTCTGTCTTCTTTGCAAACCATACAAGGGCAAGCATCACAGGCACTTCGATGAGCGGGCCGATGACCGTGGCCAAAGCGACCGTTGGATTGAATGCGGTAATAGCTATTGCGATTGCTATCTCAAAATCCCTGCCTGTTGAGTTAAAGGCGACCGCAACTGCATCCCTGTAATTCAATCCTAATTTCCATCCTGTGAGATAAACTATTACAAACATTGTCCAGAAGAAGAGTGTCATGGGTATCGCCATCTGGACAATGAAGAAGGGTTTTTCTAATATCAAATCTCCCTTCAATGCAAACATTACGACAAGGGTGAATAGAAGCCCTATGATTGACATGGTATCAAGATAGAACTTCAGTCTATTAAACCATTCCTCACCATATCGCCTCACACCGAGAAACCTCGTAAGCATCCCCGCAACAAGTGGAATGCCTAAATACAAAAGCACGCTCTCGCCAACGACCCAGACATCGAATTGGATCTCTCCAAGAAGGAGTTTTGCATAGACAGGTATCAGAATCATCTGAATGATTGAGTTCAATGCAACAAGGATTATTGCGAGGGGTCCATTGCCGGCAGAAAGATATGTAAATACAATAACCATCGCAATACAAGGGGCGAGGCCATAAAGGACAAGGCCTGTGTATAAATCAGGCTCACCACTTAAGAATATCTTTGCAAGCAGGAGCATGAAAAACGGCGCAATGGCATAGTTGAAGAATATGACTATCAAGAGTTGTTTTGGAGATTTTGCAGCCTTTCCTAAATCTTCAAACCTGATATTTGCCATTGCAGGATACATCATCATAAAAAGACCGACAACCACGCCGAGGGCAAGGGTATTCCCAATGCTAAACTCATATGTGCCGTGAAATATGGATTTAATTGCATCAATAGGCGGTGTCAATTCAAAGTTCGAAATACCATACCACTTGCCAATGGCAATGCCAATGGCCATGCTGACAATGACAAACACCGGCAGCAACCTGAAGTTGTGAAGTTTTTCAAGAGCCCTCCTGAACATCCTTAACCTCCTCAATGAATTTCAGTTGTGCCCACCGGGTCATCAATGGGCCAGTGGAGACGCTTTATCTTTAAGACATATATAAATAAATTTTGATATTTTTGTCAAGTTTTCATTTTTCCTGGCAATGTCAATTATGCAAAATAATAAATTGGTGTATTTCTTCTTTCTTTATGTTGGTTTTTGTTAAATCAATGTAAGATACCCTCTTTTCATTACTCTATTAATTTTATATATAAAAATTTTTATATCACCAGGACACTATAAAAAATTGACAATATTGCAAGGCATCAGTTAAGATTTAAAAAATTAAATGAGGAATTTTTCAAAAAGGAAATTTTATACGGTTGAGACCAGTTGGAGTTCACACTTCTGTTAAAAACAGCTTAATTAATTCTATTAATGAAGCAGTAGAGCTTCAATGCACTACTTTTCAGATATTTCTTCACAGTCCACGGCTATGGCAGATTCCAGAGTTTAGCGTAGAAGTTATTGATGAATTCAAGAAGCTTATGCAGCTTTACAAGTTGAATCCTTTAGTTGTTCATGCCTCTTATCTGATAAATCTCATTTCATCAAACCCAAAAACCATTGCTTCATCACGGTATCTTTTAAAAAGAGAAGTTTTAATGGCTGATGTTCTTGGTGCAGACTACTACGTGATACATTTAAAGGACAATAAAGATATGGAAAAAGAAGAAATTTTTGCAAAAACTCGTGAAGGATTCAGCAAAATTGGAAAGCTTGAGAAATGTAAAATCCTCATAGAAAACACAGCAAAAAGCAAGATTACAGCATTAATTCCCGATTTAATTGAAACATTTAAAAATGTTGAGAGTGAAATTATAGGAGGAATCTGTATTGACACATGTCATCTCTTTGCTGCTGGATATGACATAGCAAATGAAAACGGATTAAAAAAATTCATTGAAGAGCTTTCTAAATATGGCTCTTTTGATTTGATTAAATTAATTCATCTCAATGATTCAAAAGCACCTGCAGGCTCTGGTATTGACAGGCACGAACATATTGGAAAAGGCTATATCGGCATAAAAGGCTTTGAAAACTTTTTAAAAATAAAAGAAATCTCCCATGTGCCACTTATTCTTGAAACACCTAAAAAATCTTTCGATGATGATTTAAAAAATCTTTCTACTGTAAGAGAAATCCTCAAGAGGTTAGAATCCTGAATATTTCTTCATACCGTTCAGCAGTCTTTTTAACTATTTCCTCTGGTAGCTCAGGTGCAGGCGGCTTTTTGTTCCAGTTTATTGAAATTAGATAATCTCTTACAATTTGTTTGTCGTAGCTATCCTGAGGTTTTCCAGGAGAGTAATCCTTTATTGACCAAAATCTTGATGAATCAGGGGTTAAAAGTTCATCAATAATAATCAATTTTCCATTAAAAAACCCGAATTCCATTTTTGTATCAGCAATTATAATTCCTTTTTTTTCTGCTATCTCCGATGCCTTTTTATAAATCGCAACTGAAAAATCTCTTGCTTTTTTAGCTGTTTCTTCTCCAAGAATTTTAACAGTCTCCTCAAAGCTTATGTTTATGTCATGTCCCTGCTGAGCCTTTGTGCTTGGTGTATAAAGAGGTTCCGGAAGCTTCTGTGACTCTACAAGTCCTTCTGGAAGCTTAATTCCGCAGATCATTCCTGTTTTTTGATAATCCTTCCATCCAGAACCAGTTATGTATCCACGAACAATGCACTCCACAGCAAGGGGCTTGGCTTTTCGCACAAGCATACTTCTTCCTTCTAAAATATCTTTATATTTTTTTAGTGGCTCTGGAAACTGAGCTACATCAGCTGAAACAACATGATTTTCAATAATATCTTTTACTTGATTAAACCAGAAAAGAGAAATCTGTGTTAAAATTTTACCTTTTCCTGGAATTCCAGTTGGAAGCACCACATCAAAGGCAGAAACTCTATCTGTTGCAACAATTAGCAAATAATTATTCACTTCATAAATATCTCTTACTTTTCCCCTGCGAAGTAATTTTACATCTTTCAAATTTGTTTCAACAATAACATGATTCACAATTGCCTCCTGCGAATAATTTTTAAACTATTAAAACACTTACAAAATTTTAAAAATTCTTTTATTATCATACCAAACTTTATCATTTTTTGCTATTTCCGGTACACCCCTTGTTTATTGTGATTCTGAGCATCTTCGTTTCTTTTCTATCATTCCGGTACCATCGATGGAGGAATCTGACTGCCTCCAATATTCAATTATTGACACAAAGAGAGATTTTATGATAGTTTTTTATATGCTTTCCTTTTTTAAAAAATGGAAAAAGAAAAGAGAGCTTAAAAAGATTAACAAACTTATAAGAGATTTTGAAGAAATGCGGGAAAATTTATTGAAAAAAGCTGAGTCCCTCGAGGAATTTGCAAATAGAAGGATAAAAGAGTTAGAATTAAAATTAGATAATATGGAACAGCAATTAGAGATATTTGAGAAAATTATAGATTCTCTTGATCCCAAAAAAAGAGTTAATTAATATGCGGGTGTAGCTCAGCTGGTAGAGCACAACCTTGCCAAGGTTGGGGTCACGGGTTCAAATCCCGCCACCCGCTTTTTTATTGGCGACGTACCCAAGCGGCTAAGGGAGCGGTCTGCAAAACCGCCATGCGCCGGTTCGAATCCGGCCGTCGCCTTTAATTCTTTAAAAAAATGATTTCAAAAACGCTGCAGTCGCTCACGACAGTAATTTTATACTGGCAATTTTAAGAACCTCTATTTTATTCCGAGTACATCTCCCATATCATAAAGTCCCGCAGGTTTTCCATAAAGCCAGAGCACTGCTCTTAAAGCACCTCTTGCAAAGGTGTCTCTGCTTGATGCTTTATGGGTTATTTCAATTCTTTCTCCCAATCCACCAAAAATAACTGTATGCTCACCAACTATGTCTCCTGCTCTTATTGTTTGAATTCCTATTTCTTTTTTTGTTCTCTCTCCAATGATGCCTTTTCTTGCATAAACAGCAACTTCGTCAAAATTTCTTTCCAATGCTTCAGCAATAACCTTTGCCATTTTTATAGCTGTTCCACTGGGTGCATCCTTCTTCATTCTGTGATGTGCTTCAACAATTTCCACATCATAGTCATCTCCGAGCACTTTTGCCACATCTTTAAGAATTTTAAATAAAAGGTTTACGCCGATACTCATATTAGGTGAAAGCACTATAGGGATTTCTTTTGCTATTTCCTGAATTTTGGTGAGTTGTTCATTACTAAAGCCTGTTGTTCCAATAACCATTGATTTTTTATACTTTCTTACAATTTCAAGATGTTCTAAAGTAGCTTCTGGATTTGTAAAATTAACAACAATATCGGTATTATCAATAACTCTTTCAATATCATCAACTATTTTTATTCCCAAATCCCCAATTCCAGCAACTACTCCAGCATCTGAGCCTACTTTTGGATTATTTTTTGATTCTAAAGCTCCAACAATTTTTATCTCTGGGTAATCCTTTGAAAGGGCAATAATCCTACTGCCCATTCTTCCTGCTGCGCCACATACTGTTACTTTTATCATCTTGTTCCTCCTCTATGTTTATTGTTTCATCTACTTCTTCAACTTTTATTGAATAGTATTCATGAAACCAGTTCCAGAGGTCAATAATTTTACAATTTTTAGAACAAAAGGGTCTCCAGGGATTATTCTCAATTGTTGTTTCTTTACCACATATAGGACATTTAATTTTCATGATTTAATTTTAATTTTTCATCTTCTAAAGTTGCAACTAATGTGATACACTATATTATGGTGTTTACGGATAGAGCAAAAACAGTTCTTGAAATAAGATATTTACTTAAAAATGAAAAGGGTGAAGTCATTGAAACACCTGAGCAGATGTTTCATCGTGTTGCCAATTATGTTGCTCAGGCTGAAGAGCTTTATCAAGAAAATCCCTCTGAATGGGCAGAGAAGTTTTATGAAATTATAAGCTCATTAAGATTTCTTCCCAATTCTCCAGCATTGATGAATGCCGGTAAACCAAAGGCTCAGCTGGCAGCATGTTTTGTTCTGCCTGTGGAAGACTCCATTGAGGCAATATTTAAAACACTTAAAGATGCTGCGTTAATTCTTCAGAGTGGCGGTGGAACTGGATTTAATTTCTCTCACTTAAGACCAAAAGGAGATGTTGTTCGCTCAACAGGTGGCATTGCAAGCGGACCTGTTTCATTTATGAAAATATTTGATAAAGCTTCTGACATAATAAAGCAGGGTGGTGCAAGAAGAGGGGCAAATATGGGCATATTGAGAGTTGATCACCCTGATATTCTTGAGTTTGTAAGAATTAAAAGATTTGAAAATTTAAGCAATTTCAATATCTCTGTTGTTGTTACAGATGCTTTTATGGATGCTCTTTTTAAGGATGATTATTATCCATTGATAAATCCAAGAAATGGTGAGGTTGTAAAAAAGCTTAAAGCAAAGGAAGTTTTTGATGAAATTGTTGAATCAACATGGGAAACAGGAGACCCTGGAGTTATTTTCATCGATACAATAAACAGATATAATCCAACTCCTCATATAGGTCAGATAGAAAGCACAAATCCCTGTGGTGAGCAACCTCTTTTACCATATGAGGCATGCATTCTTGGCTCAATTAATCTATCAAAGTATGTAAAAGGTGGTAGCATTGATTTTCAGATGCTTGAGCATGATGTAAAAATAGCAACAAGATTTCTTGATGATGCAATTGATGTTACCCATTATCCTGTGCCTGAGGTTGAAAAAATGCACAAGGGAAATAGAAAAATAGGGCTCGGAGTAATGGGCTGGGCAGACTGTCTTGTGGAGCTTGGAATCCCCTATAATCATAAAAAAGCCTTCCAACTGGCTGAAACAGTAATGAAATTTATAAAGGAAAAATCTCACGAAACATCTCAGGAGCTTGCACGAAAAAGAGGAGTTTTTCCAAATTTCAAAGGCTCTTTATGGGATAAAAGAGGCACCATGATGAGAAATGCCACCACAACAACCATTGCGCCCACAGGAACAATTTCAATAATTGCTGACTGTTCAAGTGGAATAGAGCCTTATTTTTTACTTGCCTACAAACAAAGAATTCTTGATACAGAGTTTGAGATAATAAATAAATATCTTATAGATTTCGCTCAAAAACAGGGATTTTACAGTGAAGAATTTATTAATGAATTAAGACAGAAAGGAACTCTTAGAGGCATAAAAAGCGTTCCATTAAAAATTAAAAAACTTTTTAAAACAGCCCTTGAAATTACTCCTATGCAACATATTGAAATGCAAGCCTGCTTTCAAAAATACACAGACAATGCGGTATCAAAAACAATAAATCTACCACAGAGAACAAAAAAGCAAGAAGTAGCAAAAATTTTCATTCTTGCATACAAAAAAGGACTTAAGGGAATAACAGTTTTCAGATATGGCTCAAAGACAGGAACACTTCTCAAAGTAAGTGATGCTCATCTCACAGAATGCTGTGAGACAAAAGGAAGGACACCGAGAGTAACAAAATTTCATGATGCTGTATGATCAAGCTTGAAAATATATCAAAAAGTTATGGAAATGTAAAGGCACTTGAGTCCCTGAGTTTTGAAATAAAGAAAGGTGAAATATTTGGACTTCTCGGTCCCAATGGAGCTGGTAAGACGACCACTGTAAAAATACTCACAACTCTTACTAAACCTGATGAAGGAGAATGTTTTATTGACGGGATTGATGTTGTAAAAAATCCTTTTGAAATAAAAAAAATCATAGGAGTTGTCCCTCAAGAAAACAATCTTGAAAGAGAGCTTACTGTTTACGAAAATCTTTTAATTTATGGAATGCTTCACAAAGTAAAAGAACTTAAAATAAAGATTGATGAGATTCTCAAAGTAATGGAGCTAAAAGACAAAAAGCACTCTGTTGTATCAACTCTCTCAGGAGGGCTTCAGCGTAGAACACTTCTTGCCCGAGCATTGCTGCCTGAACCAAAGGTTTTATTTCTTGATGAACCATCAATCGGGCTTGACCCCCATATAAGAAGACAACTATGGCAAATCATAAGAAAAATCAAGGCTCAGGGCAGAACTGTGCTTCTTACAACCCACTACATTGAAGAGGCAGAGGCACTTTGTGACAGGGTGGGGATTCTTTCACATGGAAAGTTAATTGCCCTTGGCAGCCCTTCAGAACTTAAAAAAGATGTTGGTGAGTATGTGGTTGAGTTTACTGATAAAGAGGGAAGGCTGATAAGTGAGATATGTCACAGTAGAGAACAGGCTTATGAGATTGCAAAACACAGAGGCGATGGAGTAATGATAAGAAGATCCAATCTTGAAGATGTTTTTGTAAAGCTAACTGGAGAAAGAATTAAAGGAATCAGGGAAGCAACATGACAGGCTGGTATCCTGTTTTTCTTAAAGAGATGCTTCAGTTCAGGCGAAAGCTTCTGAGACTGGGATACATTTTCTCAGCGATGATGGCACCGATTATTTATCTTGTTACATTCGGGCTTGGGCTTGGAAAAACAGTAAAACTTTCTGAAGGAACTGATTATCTAACATTTCTGCTGCCAGGTCTTGTAGCAATGAGCTCAATGAACAATTCATACTCATGGGTTGCAAGCTCTCTTAATCTCAGCAGACTCTATTTCAAGACTTTTCAGGTTTACATTCAATCACCCATAAAGCCTTTTTCCATAATGATAGGAGAGGTTATGGCTGGAATGGTAAAGGGGCTTTTTGCCTCTCTGCTTATAATTGTTGTGGGCTTTGTAGTACCATCAAAATTTTCTATAAATCTGATTTTTATTTTAACCCTTTTACTTAATTGCTTTATGTTTGCCTGTCTTGGTGTGATAACAGGAATGATAACAAAATCACACGAAGATACAGCCACTTACTCAAACTTTTTCATAATGCCAATGGCTTTTTTCAGTGGAACATTTTTCTCAATTGATAGAATCCCGCTGATTTTTAAGCCAATAATCTACATAATGCCCCTTACTCATACAAATATACTGATAAGAAAAAGTTATATTGATACAGAGGCAATGATTTCTTTAAGCTTAATTTTATTTTATTGTCTTTGTTTTTTTCTCATTGGCTCAACTTTAATGAAAAAATACAGTGAGTGAAACAGTAGCCAATATTTTTAGTTTTATTTTATACTTTAAAAAATGGATATTCTTGAATTAACTTTGATACTTTCGCAAAGGCTTAGTATTATAGCAACAGTAGCTTTTATCCTTTCAAGAATGCCTGCTTTGGGAAGAGTTTTATCCCGGAAACCTTCAACTAAAGATAAATTAATTCTTACATTTGTCTGCGGAGGACTTGGAATACTTGGGACATTTGGAGCAGTTGAGATTCACGGAGCACTTGCTAATTCAAGAGTTGTTGGTGTTATGGTAGGAGGGCTTCTTGGTGGTCCATTAGTAGGAGCAGGAGCTGGAGTTATTGCAGGTGTTCATAGATACTTTGTTGGCGGATTTACAGCTTTTTCATGCGGATTGTCAGCAGTTGTTGAGGGTTTTTTCGGAGGAGTTGTTTACAAATACTGGAGGAAGGGATTAATTCCCTGGCATGTAGCATGGTTAGCAGGCTTTGCTGGAGAAATTATTCAGATGTTTATAATAAAGTCTGCACACGCAATTAAAACAGGCGAAATTCAGATGTTACTCTTGAAGTGGCAAGAGGACTTGCCCATATATTTTCAACACAACTTGAAATAGTTGAACTTGAAACACTTGCAAGGCTTAAAACAGATGACAATGATGCTCATGCTCGTAATTTTTACACCAATGCTTATGCTTTCAGGAGGTGCATGGACACCTCCTGAGTCAATGCAACCTCTTAGAAGTTATATCTCAATACAGCTCTTCCTGTATAAGCCTGATAATCTGCATTAAGATCGGCTTTTCCAGAAAGCTCAAGGCTTAATCTCTTATTGAAGCTTAAAATAATTCCTGCCTGCAATATCCCAGTTGTATCTGCAATACTTTTTTCAAGCTTGTATTTTGGTTGATTTGGTGCATAGGTAATTGCTGAAATATCATTATCAGTTATTGCCTGCTCAAGCCTTAATCCTCCAAAAGCCCTTACATTTGTTTTTCCTTTAGTCTCAAAATCAGAAATAACATCCAGTCCTGCAATAACTTTCCACACATTAAGATCATCAGGCTCATAGCGTCTTCTAAGATTAGGATTGTCAGGAACCTTTGTCCAGAAGCTATCAGTATTATAGTATGCATAACTTACTCCGACCTGAGGTATAATCCTTGTTTTATTACCTATTATATATCCACCAATAAGGTCAAATCTGAGTCCATAACTGTTATAATCTGCTTTTTCAACAAGGTCATAATAAAGTCCTGTATAACCCTTGTAGTCATGATTGGCATAATATCCAACTGCCATAAGCTTTGCAAAGTAGGGCTTTGGTGCATAAATCAGATTAAATCCTCCAAAGTAAAGGTCCTGATCTTCGCTATCTGCTCCTTTAAGGCTAAAATTAAGGTTATTGCGTAAATAACCTGCATAGAGTTCTACCCCAAAATTTGGTGCAAATCTTCCACCTCCTCCAAGGGCAAATCCATAAGAATCTGCATCAAACCCAAGGTCATTAGCATTAACCCTTGTATAAAGAGGCATAAGCCAAATACCCTTGCTATAAGCTGGAGCTATATATCCAGCCTCACTAACTCCTGCTGAAGCTAACATAATTGGTTGCCTGTCATAGCCAACAACCATAGTCATAGATGTAGGAGAGTAAGTAAGCAGAGCTGCTGATATAGCTGAAGTTATAATTGGAGCTCCTGCCATCCCTCCTGTAACAGGTGCTAATGCGGTTGTAGTTGGAGCATAACGGAAGACAACAGCAGAATTTTCTCCAAGGCTTTGTGGATCATACCAGGCTACCTGAATATCTGGATTAGGATATCCTCTCTCAAGCCCACCCCATTGACCATTAACTGTTCCGTGGTTTTCAATTAAGTAATAGGGTTCATTAAGTCTTAAATTTCTACTATCAAGTCTTGCAATAAGAGTGGCATTATTAAGGTTAAGTTTCGAATTAGAATCTACATAAATTGGTCTTGTATCAGGATTAACCCCAGGTGCTCCAAAGGTAATAGCAAACTTGTCTTTTAAAATAACATTTGAATTGCTATCAATATAAAGTGTTCTTAAGTTAGGCCCTGGCACATTACTTTCAACCCAGGTATAGCCATAGTTTGAAAGTGTTACATTAGAACCGTAAATGTAGAAAACTGTAGCATTAACATTTGTCATGTCAGCATTTTTAGGTAGGCTAAGGACTACTTTCATGGTTCCGTCATTGATAACTGTTGCATTGTTACTATTTGATACTACAAGTGCGAGTGCGTCAATACTTGGGTTCTGAGAGCTACTATTCACATAAACTTCTATATTGCCATTATTTTTAAAATTACCTATGGACTCTGCAGGAACTCCATATGCCTCTGCATTACCACCTGTTGCATTTGCTGAAATGCTTCCAGTATTGGTAAAACTACCTATGGAGTTTGCAACAACTCCAAATGCATCTGCATAATTACCTGTTGCAATTGCTGAAATGGTTCCATTTTGATTAATGATTAGCTGGTTTATAGCTCTATCCCAGGAGCATATCCCATAAGCCCCGCTCCCACCTGCGGGATTGGTTGCAGTCCCCTTAACATTTGCATTGATTGTTAATTTAATAAGGGGATTTGAACTCCTTTCTACAAATATCCCATAAACACGACCTCCTGAATTATCTGAAACATCTACATCGGTATCCTGGGAGTAATTGTCCGTTGTTGAAGAAACAGAAGCTCCTTTTACCTGAGTCGCCCCCGCAGAGCCTGTTAAGAAAAATAAAAGACAAAAAAGAAAAAACCCCAAAAGACTTCCCACCGTAATAAATTTACCTCTCATATTACACCTCCCGGTAAAATTTTTCTCATTCTAATTTAATAAAAAAAAAGTCAACCTCTGAATTGCCTCATATAAAAATCTGAGATCTTGTCCAGGACAAAAATTTATTAGCTTAAGGCTCTACAAAATGTGGTTTGACAAAATCTCTCTTTTTTTTTTATTTTCAAAATTGCTGGATGTAAGGGAAGAGGGGTGAGAATCCCCCGCTGCCCCGCAGCCGTGTTGGGAACGAAAGCCCATTTAAGCCACTGGAGATAGCTCTGGGAAGGCGGGCAAGTAGGTTAGTTAGCCCAGAGTCGGAAGACCTATCCAGCCTGAAAGCCTTTGGCTTTCAGAATACCTCGTGGGAGGAATTAAATGACCGTTAAAACTACTGTCTTTGGCTATCCCAGGATTGGTCCTCAGAGAGAGCTTAAAAAAGCCTTAGAGCACTACTGGAGTGGAAAAATCTCTCAAAGGGAGCTAATTGAAGAGGCTGAAAAATTAATCATCAATAATGCAAATACCATTGCCCTGCATGGAATTGACATTATTCCATCTAATGAGTTTTCCCTTTATGATTTTATCCTTGATCTTTCCTTCATGTTTAATGTTATTCCCAAAAGATTCAAAAAAATTGAAGACCCTCTGGAAAGATACTTTGCAATAGCAAGAGGTTCAGCAGATGCTCCTGCTTCAGAGATGACAAAGTGGTTTAACACAAACTATCACTACATTGTTCCTGAAATTGAATCTGATACTGAGTTTGAACTCAGGGAAAACAAAGCCTTAAAAGAGTTTGAACTTCTGAAAAATAATCTTAACCTTAAAACAAAACCTGTGATAGTTGGTCCCTTTACCTATCTTTACTGTGCCAAAGTAAAAAATTATACTTATTTCTCTGACAGTATAGTTTCAGTTTACAGAAGACTTCTTAAAGAGCTTGAAGAATCTGATGTTGAGGAAGTCCAGATTGACGAGCCTGCAATGGTTCTTGAATTAGACAATGATGTTCAGACAATCATAAATTGTTACAGAAAAATCACTACCGGGCTCAGTAAAATAAAAGTCTATGTCCAAACTTACTATGAATCTTTATCACAGTATGAAAAAATAGTTTATGAACTACCAGTTCATGGCATTGGATTTGATTTTGTTGAGGGGAAGGAGAATCTTGAGAACATATTAAAATTTGGCTTTCCAGAGGATAAAACATTAATTGCAGGAGTTGTCTCTGGAAGAGATCCATGGAAGACAGACTTTAAAGAAGCATTGAAACTCATTGAGACTCTTACAAAGTTTACGAAACATATAATTCTTTCCAACTCCTGTCCTCTCATGCATCTTCCAGTGACTGTGAAAAATGAAAGTCTGCCTGAAGAAATCCTCCGCCTGTTAAGCTTTGCAAATGAAAGGCTTGAGGAGCTTACAATCCTTAAAACAGCAATAAATGAAGGTAAAGAGCCTCCAGAGCAGAATTTATCCATGAAATTTACTAATCCTGAAGTTCAGAAAAAAATCTCTCAGATTGATGAAAATGCTCTTTGCAGAAAACCCTCTTTCAGTGAACGATATGAAAAACAGATGGAAATTCTCAAACTTCCTCTTTTTCCAACGACCACAATAGGAAGCTTTCCTCAAACCGCTGAGCTGAGAAAAGTAAGGGCAGATTATAAAGCAGGAAGAATCTCTTTTGAGGAGTATGAATCCTTTATCAACAATGAAATCAAAAGGGCAATTGAGATTCAGCACGACATTGGACTTGATGTTTTAGTTCATGGAGAGTTTGAAAGAACAGATATGGTTGAGTTCTTTGCAGAGAAGCTTCAGGGATTTGCCATAACAAAAAATGGATGGGTTCAATCCTATGGCTCAAGATGTGTAAGACCACCAATAATTTATGGCGATGTATGGAGAGAAAAACCCTTGACTCTGAAAGAAACACTTTATGCCCAGTCTCTCACTGAAAAGCCAGTGAAAGGCATTCTTACTGGACCTGTTACAATACTTCAGTGGTCCTATCAGAGAAAGGATATTTCGAAAAAAGAAGTTGCCTATCAGATTGCTCTTGCTCTTAAGGAAGAAGTAATAGAGCTTGAGAAAGCTGGTATAAAAATCATTCAGATTGATGAGCCAGCTTTCAGAGAAGGAATGCCTCTTAAAAAAGCAAAGGTTGATGAATACTTTGACTGGGCTATAAAAAGCTTTAAAATTGTTATCTCTGCTGTAAAACCTGAAACTCAAATTCATACTCATATGTGTTACTCTGAGTTTAATGATATAATTGATAAAATCTATGCAATGGATGCTGATGTGATATCAATCGAAGCATCAAGAAGCAAGGGAGAGATTCTAAAAGCCTTTGAAAGATTTAAATATGACAGAGGCATTGGAATTGGAATATATGATATTCACTCCCCAAGAATTCCTTCTGTTCAGGAGATGATAGAAATTGTTAAGCGATCAATAAAGTTTATTGATAAAAGACTTTTCTGGATAAACCCTGATTGCGGACTTAAAACAAGAGCGTGGCAGGAAGCCATTCCCGCACTTAAAAACATGGTTAAAGTTGCAGAAATAATGCGAAAGGAGGTTGAGGATGTTCAAAAATATAATAAAGCGTGATGGAAGAGTTGCTCCCTTTAATCCTGAAAAAATCACCATAGCAATATCAAAAGCAGGTAAAGCAACTGGAGAATTTGATTATGAAACTGCAAAAAGGCTTACAATTAAAGTTTTGCTTTTAGCTGAAGAGTTGATTCGTGATCGTGACCCACATGTAGAAGAAATCCAAGATATTGTTGAAGAGATACTTTTAAGCAGTCCTTATCGTAAGACTGCAAAAGCATATATTATTTATCGTGATCAGCATGCCCGTATGCGTGAGATTGCCCGTCAGGGTGGGCTTGAGCTAATTGATAGCTACCTCAGCAAGGTTGACTGGCGGGTAAGAGAAAACTCCAACATGAGCTTTTCTCTTCAGGGATTGAATAACTACATATCAAGTGAGATAAGTAAAAGCTACTGGCTTCATAAGATTTATCCACCTGAGGTAAGAGAGGCTCACATAAATGGAAGCTTACATATCCATGACCTAAATGTATTAGCACCATATTGTGTTGGTTGGGATTTAATGGATTTGTTAATCAGGGGTTTTGGTGGAGTAACAGGAAAAGTGGAATCCAAACCTGCAAAACATTTTCGTAGTGCCCTTGGTCAAGCTGTAAACTTTCTTTTTACACTTCAAGGAGAGGCTGCAGGTGCACAGGCATTTAGCAATGTAGATACTCTCCTTGCTCCCTTTATTGCCTATGATGGGCTTAACCAGAGACAGGTAAAGCAAGCAGTTCAAGAATGGGTTTTTAATTTAAATGTGCCTACAAGAGTAGGATTTCAGACACCTTTTTCTAACATTACCCTTGACCTCAGAGTGCCTGAGCATTTGAAAAACCAGGCTGTTATTATTGGTGGTAAGCCTCAAGAGGCTACCTATGGTGAATTTCAAAAAGAGATGGATATGTTTAACCAGGCATTGTTTGAGGTTTTATGTGAAGGAGATGCAAAGGGAAGAGTCTTTACATTTCCTATCCCTACGATTAACATAACAAAGGATTTTGACTGGAGTAGCAGTATTGTTGATTTAATCATGGAGGCGACAGCAAAATATGGAATTCCTTATTTTGCAAACTATGTAAACTCTGACCTGAAACCTGAGGATGCCCGCTCAATGTGTTGTAGACTGAGACTTACTACCCGTGAGCTTAAACACAGAGGTGGGGGACTGTTTGGTTCAAATCCTCTTACAGGTTCTATTGGTGTTGTTACACTTAACATGCCAAGGTTAGGTTATTTAAGTGAGTCAGAGGAAGACTTTTTTAACCGTTTAAGTAAGCTTATGGATATAGCTAAAACATCACTTGAAATAAAAAGAAAGGCACTTGAGAAATTTACTGAGGCAGGGTTATATCCTTATTCAAAGCATTATCTTAGTGCAGTTAAGGAGCGCACAGGAGCTTACTGGAGCAATCATTTTTCAACAATTGGCATAATAGGGATGAATGAGGCAGTAGCAAACGCCAAGTGGCTCAATGCAAAAGGGATATGGATAGAACATGGCAAAGCCTTTGCTTTGAAAGTAATGGATTTTATTAGAGAAAAACTCATGGAATATCAGAAAGAAACAGGCAATCTCTATAATCTTGAGGCGACTCCTGCAGAAGGAACTAGTTACAGACTTGCCAGAGCAGACAAACAAAAATATCCTGATATAATTACACAGGGTATTGAGCATCCATACTACACTAACTCAACATGGTTACCTGTGAATTTTACGGAATCTATTTCCTATATACTTGACCATCAGGATGAACTTCAGAGTAGGTACACAGGAGGAACAGTTATTCATCTGTTTCTGGGAGAGCAACCAGAGCCTGAAAAACTTAAAAACTTTATAAAAGCAGTCTTTGAAAGATATAAACTTCCATACATAAGTATTACTCCTACATTTAGCATTTGTCCCGAGTGCGGATACATTGAAGGACAACATCAAATTTGTCCAAAATGCGGCAAGACTACAGAGGTTTACTCTCGTGTTGTTGGCTATCTTAGACCTGTGGATAACTGGAATGATGGTAAAAAAGAGGAATTCAGAGAAAGAAGATATTTACAGATTCATGCTTAGTTTGCCTTTTTTGAAGCTAATTATTTAAACTATTTTATGAATCTGAGGCGTGAGGAATTTCTGTCTTTAGCCAGACAGTACGATGTTATTCCCCTTTACAGAGAAATAATCGCTGACCTTGATACTCCTGTGAGTGCTTTTTTAAAACTTGATAAAAAGCCCTCTTTCCTTCTTGAAAGCGTTGTAGGAGGTGAGAAATGGGGAAGGTATTCTTTTATTGGATTTAATCCTGCTTTTATAATAAAATCAAAGGAAAGAAGCATAACTCTGGAAGGTTCAATCCAAACCCGCATTGATAATGTAAATCCCTTTGATTTTTTAAAAGAGTTTTTCAAAAAATTTAAAGCATACATAGAACCATCACTTCCGAGATTTTTCGGAGGCATGGTCGGCTACATATCTTATGATACTGTAAAACTTTTTGAAAAAGTTCCAGACCTTGCTCGTTCTGATCTTGATATGCCTGATATATTTCTCATGATTCCAGAAACCCTTTTAATTTTTGACAATTTCAAACAGTCAATAAAAATCGTTTACAATGCTTTCCTTAATTCTGAAGATGCTGCAGAAGCTTATGAAAAAGCTCAGGATAAAATAGACACAATAATAAAAGAGCTTAAAAACCATCAGGATGAAAGATTCAGATCCTATTTATATGTTTCAGAAAGCCAGTTTAAAGAACCATTACTCGGATTTACTTCAAACTTTAAAAAGGAAGATTTTATAGAAGCTGTTAAAAAAGCAAGAGACTATGTTCTTTCAGGTGATGTTGTTCAGGTTGTTATCTCTCAAAGATTTGAAACTACTTCAGAAGTTCATCCCTTTGATATTTACAGGGCTTTGAGAATAATAAATCCTTCACCATACATGTTTTATATTGATACAGAGGAAGGATATCTTGTTGGCTCATCTCCTGAAATTCTTGTAAGAGTGGAAGATGAAAAAATTACTTTAAGACCCATTGCAGGAACCCGTCCGAGAGGAAGAACTGAAGAGGAAGATCTCTTTCTTGAAAGAGAGCTTCTCAGTGATGAAAAAGAAAAGGCTGAACATATTATGCTTGTTGATCTTGGAAGAAATGATGTTGGCAGGGTTGCAGAAATAGGCAGTGTTACGGTTACAGAGCTTATGACAATTGAAAGATACAGTCATGTTATGCATATTGTGAGCAATGTTGAAGGCAGGCTGAGAAGAGGGCTTGATATTTTTGATGTTTTTATGTCCTGTTTTCCTGCAGGAACTGTAACAGGAGCGCCCAAGGTAAGAGCAATGCAAATTATTGAAGAACTTGAGCCAACCAGAAGAGGCCCCTATGCTGGAGCAGTGGGCTATTTTGGTTTCAGTGGAAATATGGATATGTGCATAGGCATAAGAATGCTTGTTGTAAAGGATAAAAAAGTATACGTTCAGGCAGGTGCTGGTATTGTGGCAGATTCAGTTACTGAAAAGGAATATACTGAAACAGTTAATAAGGCAACTGCCATGCTTAAAGCAGTAAGTTTTTTAGAGTTTAAGGAGGAAAATGATTCTTTTAATTGATAACTATGACTCATTTACATACAATCTTTATCAATACATTGGGGAGCTTAATCCAGATATTGTTGTCTACAGGAATGATCAGATTACCATAGAAGAGATTGAACAGCTTAATCCTGAAAGAATAATAATCTCGCCAGGTCCGTGTACTCCAAAAGAAGCGGGAGTTTCATGTGATGTAATAAGGCATTTTGCAGGTAAAATACCAATTCTTGGAGTATGTCTTGGTCATCAGGCAATTGGTGCAGCCTTTGGTGCAAAAATAGTTCTTTCTCCAGAAATAATGCATGGTAAGACCTCTTTCATTTATCATGATGGTAAAACGATTTTTAACGGTCTTCCCAATCCATTTGAGGCAACAAGATATCATTCCCTTATTATTGATAAAGAAAGTTTACCAGACTGTCTTACTATCACAGCATGGACCTCAAATGGTATAATTATGGGTATAAGGCATAAAGAATACATAATTGAGGGAGTGCAGTTTCATCCTGAAAGTATTCTTACAAAAGTTGGAAAGGATTTATTAAAGAATTTTTTAAGACTATGATAGCTGAGGCAATACTTAGATTAAGCAAAAAAGAAAACTTAGAGCCTGAGCTCTTAAGAGAAAGCTTTATTGAAATTATTGAAGGTAAGGCATCAGAGGCTCAAATTGCAGCTTTTCTTATGGGGCTTTCTATTAAAGGTGAGACAGAAGAAGAGATTCTTGAAGCAGTAAAGCTTTTTAGAGAATATGCAATAAAAATTAAAGCTCCTGAAAATACTATTGATATTGTTGGAACAGGGGGAGACCATTCAGGAACATTCAATGTTTCCACTGCAACAAGCTTTGTTGTTGCTGCAGCTGGTGTGCCTGTGGCAAAGCATGGCAATCGTTCTGCTTCAAGCCAGTGTGGATGTATTGATGTTCTTGAGGAGCTTGGTGTAAATGTTAATATGCCTCCTGAGACTGCTGAGAGATGTCTTTTTGAGTGTGCAATTACGGTGCTGTTTGCTCCTCTTTATCATCCTGCTATGAAGAGAGTTGCTCCTATAAGAAGAGAGCTTAAAATAAGGACGATGTTTAATATTCTTGGTCCAATGCTTAATCCTGCACAGGTTAAACGTCAGCTTTTAGGCGTTTTTTCAAGGCAATACATGGATACAATTGCAAAGGTTTTACAAAAACTTGGCTCCGAGGATGTAATGATTGTCCACAGTGAAGATGGACTTGATGAAATAACAGTTACAGGGAAGACATACATTGTAAGAGCTAAAAACGGAGAGGTAAAATCAACCGTGATTTGTCCTGAAGAGGCGGGTTTAAAAAAAGCATCCCTCGAGGACATTAAAAGTTTTGATAAAAAAGAGAGCGCCAAAATATTTTTGAGTGTTCTTAAAGGTGAAAAATCTGCATGTCTAGATATGGTTTTAATTAATGCTTCTGGAGCACTTCAGTTGAGCAGCTTTGCATCAGATTTTAAAGAAGGAGTTGAAATAGCCAGAGAATCCATTTACAGCGGCAGAGCTTACAGGAAATTTGAGGAATTTAAAAAGTTTTCTAACTTAAATTAAGCATGGCTGAATTAGGTAAAATACAGAGACTCAGCGTAGATGAATTCAAGGGCAAAAAAAGACTTTTTTGCGTTCCCAATATTTTTGTTGTTGATGAGGAAGATGAAAAACTTAAAGATTTAATTGAGAGATACTGGCAGGAAGCAAGTCTTCATGTTGAAAAGCTTGAAAAATTAGGCTTTGTTACCAAGATATTTGTGGAAACAATATTCATTGAAGGGCAAGAAGCAATTGATGTCATAAGAGAGACCAATCCTTATCTTTATCCATTTATAGAGAAGAAAGTTTCTGAAGGAGCTACTGTTATAGGGATTGAAGATCCTGAAATATTTGGAGAATTTATTGATTGGGGGAATTGCCTCAGAGTTGTTAAAACAAATGCCGTAATGCAGAAAGTTTTTGATTATTTTAATCAAGTGACCGAGAGGCGAATAAAAGAGATAAGCAATAAAATTTCAGATAAACTTCAGGAAGGAGAATCAGCAGTTTTAATTTTAAGGGATCAGGACAGAATTAAGCTTTCCCTTTCAAAGGATATAGAAATCTTCCTTGTTGTTCCCTCAGCATATGATGATATTCTTAGATATTTACGAGATAAGTTTTTATCATATTAAAAAGGTTTTGAAAAATTTCTTAAAATCCTGTAAAATTCTATAACTGGGAGTGTATGGGGTTCTGGTGTCCCTCCTGGACTTCAAATCCAGTGTTGCCTGCGAGGAGCAGGCAGGGTGGGTTCGATTCCCACACACTCCCGCCAGCTTTTGTAATGGAGGGGACAGAAATGAAAATAACTCATTATTCCTTTGGAAAAATTGTGATTAATGGAAATGAATACACTCAGGATATTATTGTTTTTCATGATTCTGTTTTCCCATCATGGTGGAGAAAACAGGGACATTCACTTTGTATAGAAGACCTCGGAGAAGTATTAAAAAAAGATGTTAAAATTCTTGTTGTCGGAACAGGAGCTTATGAAAGAATGCAGGTGCCCCAGAGCTTAATAGAAGAGCTCAAACAAAGGGGAATTGAAACCTTTGTTTACGAAACAGAAAAAGCTGTAGCAGTATTTAATCAACTTTTAGCTGAAGGGAAAGCTGTAGCAGGTGCTTTTCATCTAACCTGTTAGAAAGGAGAAAAAAATGGAGGAGAAAAAACAGCCTTTGAAAGAAAGAATTGCAATTGTAAGAATGCTTCCAAGAGATATAAAAGAAAAACTCACTATTGAAGAAATGAATGCTTTACTTTATGATGAGATTTTACCGGATTCATTAATTGAGAAACTTAAAGATTATCTTGCAGATATAGATAATCCTTCAGAATAAAACCCAAAAAATTAATTCAGGAGAGTTTATGCCTGCTGAGGTTGCAGACTGGTTAATTGCTCAGCAAGCTGAAAAGCAGATGAAAACAATATTTCAGCTTGCCGATGAAGTAGGTATTGAAAAGGATGAATTAATTCCATATGGTTATTACATGGCAAAAATTGATTATCAAAAACTTTACTCAAGAATCAAAAATAATCCTGATGGTAAATATATTGTTGTGACAGCAATAACTCCTACGCCGTTTGGAGAAGGAAAATCAACAACAACTATTGGATTAACCCAGGGATTAGGGAAAAGAGGTAAAAAAGTAAGCTGTGCTATAAGACAACCTTCAGCGGGTCCATTAATGAACATAAAGGGAAGCGCTGCAGGCGGAGGGTTTTCCCAGTGCATTCCAAGAACAGAATTTTCCCTGGGCTTTACAGGAGATATAAATGCTGTTATGAACGCCCATAATCTTGCAATGGTAGCTCTTACTGCAAGAATGCTTCATGAATCCAACTATTCAGATGAGATTCTCAATAAAAAAGGATTAAAAAGGCTTGATATTGATCCAAAAAGAGTGCAGATTGGATGGGTTATTGACTTCTGCGCTCAGGCATTGAGGAAAATCGTAATTGGAATCGGTGGAAAAAAAGACGGAATACCAATGGAATCAAGGTTTGATATAGCCACTTCTTCAGAATTGATGGCTATTTTATCACTGGTAAAAGATTTGAAGGATTTAAGAGAGCGAATTGGCAGAATTGTGGTAGCATATTCAAAATCAGGGAATCCTGTAACAACTGAAGACCTTGAAGTTGCTGGAGCTATGACAGCTTTTATGCTTCCTGCAATAAATCCCAATTTAATTCAGACAATGGAAGGACAACCAGTGTTTGTTCATGCCGCACCTTTTGCTAATATAGCAATAGGACAATCTTCAATTATTGCTGACTGGATAGGAGTCAAACTCAGTGAGTATCACATTACAGAAAGCGGATTTGGTGCAGATATTGGCTTTGAAAAATTCTGGAACATAAAATGCAGAATTTCAGGATTAAAACCTGATGCAGCAGTTTTAGTAGCCACTCTAAGAGCATTAAAATATCATGGAGCAGATAAAGATGCTCCAAAGATTGTTTCAGGAAATCCTATACCAGAGAAGTATTTTGAAAGAAATCTTAAATGGCTTGAAAAAGGTCTTGAAAATCTGTTTCATCATATCAATATTGTTAAAAAGGCAGGGTTGAATCCTGTTGTTTGTTTAAATAAATTCTATGGAGATGATAATGATGAACTGGAATTTGTTAAAAAAGCCTGTGAAGAAATAGGGATTCCAGTGGCAATTTCAGAGCACTATGAAAAAGGAGGTGCTGGAGCTCTGGAACTTGTTGACATGGTTATTGATGCATGCAGAAATAAATCATTGTTTAAATTTCTTTATGATAACAATCTTCCTCATATTTCAAGGATAGAATTAATTGCAAGAGAGATATATGGAGCGGATTCTATTGAATTGTCCTCCGAGGCTTTAGAGAAGCTTAAAAATATCAACTCCAATCCTGAATTCTCTCAGTTTTCCATTTGTATGGCAAAAACTCATCTAAGCCTTTCAGATAATCCAGAATTAAGAGGTGCTCCAAGAGGATGGCAGTTATTTGTAAGAGATATTTTAATCTTTACAGGAGCAAAACTTATTGTTCCTGTAGCAGGTGAGATAAATCTGATGCCTGGAACTGCCTCAAATCCAAATTTCAGAAGAATAGATGTGGATTTACAAACAGGTAAAGTAATTGGAATTTAGCTATAATAAAATATTGACAATTGCTATATTTTTCTTACATACTGTATAAACTTAATTTTTACATAGGAGGAAATTATGCCTGAGGTAGTTAAATCAAAAATTAAAAAACCAAAAGGTCTTTATAGAAAATTCCTTATTGTATTTAATCTATCCATTGTTCTTTCAACCATTATTCTTATTGCTGGACTCATTATTACTGGATATGAAATTTATGGCGAAGAATTTATTATGAAAAAAATGGGAATTATAAATACTCTTTTAAAATTTGCTCCTGTTATTGCAATATTTGTTTTAGCATTGATAGGGATATCAACAGCCAATGTTTTATGGTTTAGAAAACAGATTATATCTCCACTTTCAATAATTGAAGATGTAGTAGAAGCTATAAGAAAAGGAAATTTTGAAAAAAGAATAAAGTTGAAAACAGGTGATGAATTTGAAACAATTGCAGATGCTTTTAATCAAATGATGGATAAACTTTCTACACTCATTCAGACAGAAGAACAGAGAAAAGAGATGCAGAACAATATTATAAAGTTTCTACAGATAATGACTCAGGCAGCTGAAGGAGACCTCACGCAGAAAGCAGAAGTCACACCAGATGTTTTTGGTTCTCTGGCAGATGCCTTCAATCTCATGACAGATGGATTGAGTGAGCTTGTCAGAGAAGTTAAAAATACAGCAGAGGATGTAGGACAGAAAAGCAATATTCTCAATGAAATAATTCAAAAATTACAAACAGGCGCAGAAATACAAAAACAGGAGATTGAAAAAATAGTATCCCTTATTGAAGATGCTTCAGAAATTGCTTTACAAACAAAAGATAAAACCTCTGCTGCAACAGATGTTTCAAAAGAAGCCATTGATGCAATCCTGAAGGGTAATGAAATTGTTACAGAGACAATTAGCAGCATGCAATTAATCAGAACAGCTGTTCAGGGAATAAATAGAAGAATGAAACTTTTTTCAGAAAAATTAATGGAGATAGGAACAATTTCAACAATAATCAGTGATATTGCAAATAGAACAAATCTTCTCGCACTTAATGCTTCAATTGAAGCAGCAAGAGCAGGTGAGGAGGGTAAAGGATTTGTCGTTATTGCTGAAGAAATAAGAACTTTATCTGAAAAAACAGCTAAGTCATCTAAGAATATTGCAGAAATTATTACAGCAATTCAGGAAGAGGCAACGGCTGTTACAAAAAATCTTGAAGAAGAAACAAACTATGTTGAGATAGGAACAAATATGGTAAATCAAACAACAGAAATATTTGAAAAGATTGATTCAATCATAAAAAGAATAGGACAAGTTATAGATGACATTAATGAATATACTATGAAACAAAAAGAAATAACCGATAAGCAGGTAAGTTCAGCTCAAAAAGTGAAAGAAGTGACTGAAAATATTTATGAAATAAGCCATGAGCTTATTGATATATCCCGTTCTCTATCAGATACTTCAAAAGAATTCGTTAATGTAACTGAAAAATTTAGAATTTAACGCAATTCTGAATAAATAAGGCGATTAAGAATTTGTTCCTGTATGGCTTTTTCGTCAAAGGGCTTTACAATATAGCCATCTGCTCCAAGTGCAATGGCTTTTTCTTCATGTTTTTTTGTCCCTCTTGAAGTAAGAACTATAATTGGTAAATCTTTGAATCTTGGATCTTTTCTTACTCTGCTGATGAGTTCATAGCCATGCATTATAGGCATTTCAAGGTCAGTTACTACAAGGTCAATTTTTTCCTTTTCTATCAAATTTAATGCTTCAGCGCCATCTTTTGCAGTATATACTTTCAGTTTTTTATCTTCAAGAATACTTTGTAAGCTCTTTCTTACACTTATAGAGTCATCCACAATCAGGACAGAACCTTTGTACGTAAAAGGTTCTTTAATTTTCTCAGACAATGTAGTTGTAAATATAAATTCTTCTTCAAATAGTTTTAATGGATCAATTACATATCTTGGAGAGCCTTTGCCACATATAAAATAACCAAGATATTGAGTTAATCCTTCAAGAAATTTTCCAAAACTATGAACTGTCGCTTCCTCGTGTCCCAGAATTTCTTCAACAATAAGTCCCTTTCTTATTCCTGAAAAATTAAAAACAATTATAAACCCTTTTTCAATTTTTTTACCGTTGACAGAGAAGAAAACTTCTGAAAATACTTTCAAAGGAATAATTCTATTTTTATGATTAATTTTTCTTTCTATTATTGCCTGCGGAAAATCCTCCAGTGTTAAAATTTCTTCAATATAGTTAATAGGTATGGCAAAATCCAGATTATGGGAATTGAATACTAAAAGATTGCTTATAGTTAATGACTGCGGAATTTTTATTACAAAAGTCGTTTCTTTATCAAGCTTTGAAGAGACTTCTATTGTTCCTTTAAGTTTTGAGATGGCTGTCTTAACAATATTAAGTCCTATGCCTCTTCCACTCTGGAAATCTACCTCTTCTGCAGTGGAAAAGCCAGGAGCAAATATGTAAGATAGAATTTCTTCTTTTGAAACAAAGGGAGCATATTCAGGCGCGATAAATTTTTTCTGAATAGCTATTTGTTTAACTTTATCAATATCAATCCCTTTACCATCGTCTTTGATACTTATTACAATATATCTCCCTTCTTTTTGTAAATTAATTTGTATGTGACCTGTCTGGTCTTTTCCTTTTCTTATTCTTTCTTCAGGATACTCAATTCCATGTTGTACAGCATTGCGAAGAATATGAAGAATTGGCTCATACAGGGAGTCAAAAATTGGCTTGTCAATTTTTGTTTCTGCTCCTTTAATCTCTATTTCAATAATTTTTCCATGAGCTTTTGCTGTATCTTTAACAGCTTCAGAAAGCCTGTGTAAAAGCCTGCTAATTGGGATCATTCTTATTTCAACCAGGCTGTCTTTTAAATAATTGATTTCTTTGTTGAGTGATTTGAAATGATATGAAAGATTTTCAGAAAAAGTAAACAATGAATTTATACCCTCTGTTATATCATTTGTTATCTCCTGAATTTTTCTTAAAAAAATATGGTATTCATCATAACGGTCAAATTCAAGATCACTGAACTCCACAAAAAAACTGTCTATAACTTTTTCATCTTTATTTTGCGTAGATAAGTAGTATCTGTTTGAAAAATCAGTTATTTCTTTTAGAAGTTTTTTTCCACTGTTGTGTATTTCTTCTACAATGTTTAATAGTTCTTTTTCTTTGTCCATTATCGTATTTTTCTGAACAAGAGTTTCTCCCAGAGAAGTGAGAATATGGTCAATTACTTCAAGCTCAACTCTGACAGTGTTGCTAACAGGAAAGGTTTTAAAAGCTACAGGTTCGTATTCTTCAACAAATGCTTGTTTTTTATGTAGAATATTTTCAATTGATTTTATAACTTTCTCATCAAGCTCGCTTTTTTCCTCACCTGTCTTGTGTATTTCATTTACAAATCCCACTATTGCATTAATAACTTGTTTAATGGGATAAATAAGAGAATTTTCATAGTTTATTTCTTCATTCAAAAGAGCTTCAAAAAGGTCTTCAAGGCGATGGGATAGTGTAGCAACTTTATTGAATTTAACGATTGAGGCAGAACCTTTTAAAGTGTGTGTTGCTCTGAAAAGGCTTTCTATTGTTTCTTTGTTGTATCCTTTAGTTTCAAGCTCCTCTGTGCCTTCAATTAAGGTATTTACATGTTCTTCTGCTTCCAATAAAAAATATTTTATAAGCTCAGATTTGTCTATCATCTTTTCTGAGTTTTGTCATTTTTCCTGTTTTCCTGTGCTGGTTTCACCAGCAAAACCACTCTTTAGATTTTCAGCGGGTTTTTGATAACTCACTTTAAGTTGTTCAAATAATTTTTCAGGATCAATAAAATCTTCAACAACTATATCGGATTCAAAACTAACAAAAAAGGGCGAAATATCCGATAAAATTCCTATTTTTTCACCTTTTACTTCAATAACCAGCAATTTATTATCAGAATAGTTTAATCTTTCAATATTGTAAATCTTTGCCAGGTCCACAGCAGGAATGATTTTGCCTCTTACAGGTAAAGCTCCAACAATGTAATCAGGAGCTCCTGGAATGGGGAATATTCGCGTAATATCCAAAACCTGAACAACGCTTTCTTTTGGGACAAGAAACTCTCTTTCTCCTACGCCTAAGACACAATAGGATTTTTCTGTTTTTTCTTTTATTTCTTCAGACATTTCTTTATAGCCACCAAAAGATCAATTGGTTCAAAAGGTTTTGTAATGTATTCATCTGCTCCTTGCGTCTTGCCCCAGAATTTATCAGCTTCTTCTTTTTTAGAAGTTACAAGAATTACAGGTATATCTTTAGTTTTTTCATTTTTCTTTATCTCTCTACAAATTTGAAAGCCATTTTTTTTAGGCATAACCACATCTAAAATAACAAGATCAAAAGTTTCTTTTTTTATCAATTCTTCAGCTTCTTCACCATCTTTTGCAAAAAAAAGCTCGTATCCACCTTCTTTAAGAATGGACTCAATATATTTTGCATCTGTAACTGAATCTTCTGCAACAAGAACTTTAGTCATAAACTTCCCTTAACTTTACATTATATCATTTTCATGTTTCTTTAACAAGCTCTAATGGATTATAGCCTGTTTTATTCAGCAACCAGCTATCTGAAAAATCTTTCTTTTCAAAAATAAAATTTCCATTTTGAAGATTCTTTAAAGAATTCAATGCTTCAATGGTAATATCCTTAATTTCTTCCTGGTCCATTTCATTTAATAGTTTAGCACCAATTTTTTGTTTCTGAAGGTTTGAGATTCCATAGATGATTTTTCCACTAATAAATAAAAATTCGTATGCTATTGCATTACTGTAAGCATAAAAGATACCATTTAAACTATTAGAATTAATTAGAGTAAAAATTTCCTGAACTTTAAAGAAATTTAAATTGCCAGAGAGAATCACAGAAGAATCTTTTATCAAACCGTATTTTTTTAATACTCCTTCAACAGAGCTGTCAAGTAAGGGGATAATTTTTTCATAAAAGCTATTAAATTTGTTGTCTATTAATTTTTCCAGAATGGTTAAATCAAAAGCAGGCTTAATTTCTTCAATTTCTGTTTTTGGAGGCTCTTCCAATATGTCCTGGATAGATTCAATTTCTTGTGTTCCAAAGCTTTCTTCTTTTCCCAGCAGTTCCATTTCTGGGAGTTCAATTTCTGGTGTTTCAAATAAATCCTGGGTTTTTTGCATTGGTTCTGGCTCTTCAAATATTTTTTCCTTTAATTCAATTTCTTTTGTTAATTCAATTCCCTTTTCTTCAACTGAGAATACTTCTTCTTCTGTTTCAGGTAATACAATAGGCTCTATTTCTTCCACTTCCTTTATTTCTGTTTCCGGTGATTCATAAGTAAAAACAGGGATTTCTTCTGGAATTTTTTTAACTTCCGGTGCTTTACTCAACACTTGATTGATTTTTTCTACCAGTTCTTCTGATTTAAAAGGTTTTATAAAATAATCCAGAATTCCATATTTTTCAATCAATGCCTGTCCTACTGTCTCACCTTTTCCAGTGATTAGAATAATGGGAATATCTTTAAGAGTTTCATTCTCCCTTATGAGTTTGCAAACCTGCGAGCCTGTCATTTTGGGCATTATAAAGTCAACTAAAATTAAATCAGGTTTAATTTGTTCTGCAATTTTCAGTCCTTCTTCTCCATCACTTGCTGTATAGACTTCATATCCTGCTTCTTGTAAAGAAACCTCTGCAAGCTTTCTTACAAGTGGGCTATCATCCATTACTAATATTTTTTCCCCTGCCATTTTTTTACTCCTTATTCAAGAAGTTTTTTCATGGTTATACGCATTCTTTCCACAGCCCTTGCCAGTGTAGCTATTTCTCCACGAGCATCTTTGATCTCTACTTTTTGAGATGTTTTACCCATTGATATTTCATCTGTAATTTTTGTAAGTTCAACTATAGGATTTATTACATATTTATTCATACCATAGCCAATTAAAAGAGCTATTATGATAAGCATTATAATATAAACAAGCACATTTATGCCAAGAATTGTAAAAACTTTAACAGGATTGAGAATTCTTTCTTTTACAATATATATAAAACCTATAGTTCGACCAGAAAAATCCTTAAGAGGGCTATAAGCAACAATATACTCTTTCCCTGCCTGAGGCACTACTTCAGTATAGTATCTCTGTTTTGATTGAGCAGCGTTTTTTAAAGAAGCTTCAGATATAAACATTTTTGGATTCTGCTGGGTAAAATAAAGCGAAACCCATTGTCCAAAAGTATGTTTTATATCTTTTAAGCCAGGCCAACCAGATAGTAAATCTTTATAAATAACAACACCTAAATCAGTATTTATAGCTTTTTTAATTTGGTCAATTATTAGTTTTAACCCACCACCAACATCCACACTTCCCACGAGCTCCCCTCTGTAAAAAATTGGTTCAACACCTCTTAATCCTACTCCACCAATACCTATTTCAATACCTCTTACACCTTTATGGGTTGTTTGTACTTGCACTACAGTTTTACGCTCCTTTGAGATATCATCACCAAAATGACTAAGGTCATGAAGCCTTACAAGAGAAACCGCAGGAAGTATATGAAAGTGAAATTGAGCAAGAGCAAAGTTTTCTTTTAAAGAATTAAAAGCAGGCAGGAATTTATCTATCAAGCGGTTTCTGTCTTTTTTATTAACAGCCTCCTGAACATCTGACATTTGTGCCACTAAGTGAGCCATTTGTTGATAATGAATCGTTGATGCTTCAAGTAAAATTTGAGCTGTATTGATTGATACCTCAATGTTTCGGTTTTCTTCTTCCTTTAAAAGATTTACCTGTGTGATATAATTGAAAACAACTAAAGCAGCCATTCCTATAATTAAAGTTGCTAAAAGAGGTAAAGCTATTCCTGCTCTTAATCCAAGTTCTATTTTCATTTATAAACCTCCAATAATTTATTGACCTCTTGCAAAAATTCTCTTCTTGATTGGGGATCTTCTATCTCTTCTTTTAACATATCAATCAAATTGAGAAAATCCTCTTTTGATGGGGGGTTGGAAGGAACCCATCTTTCACTTATATATTTTTCTGTAATTTTTCCTCCAATTGGTCCAATTTGCCTGATTAATGCAGTTTTTATGCCATCTTTTATTTTTGCAAAATCTGAAGAAAGAGATGTTGAGTCTTGAGAATCTATAAATTTGTTCATCTCCTTTAACTGTTTTATTAATTTTTCAGTGGAAGGGATATCATCGCTTGTCATATCAAGTGAAATCTGAGGAATAAAACTGCATGAAACAGGTTGTCTTGAAGCTAAATCATCCAGGCATTGCAATCCTTTTTTGAATCCGAAAGATATGTGATAAATCTCTCCATCTTTTAAATAAAACTTTAATAGATTCTTTTCAGAAGAAAAATTTATAGTTAACAATCCTGTGCTTTTTGTGCGGGACAAATTGTCAATAATATCTGCAAGATTTTTTTTCATAAGCTTTATTAAAAGAATAGCAAATTATTTTTATCAATATCAAGACCCTTGAAGCATTTTTTAAGAAGCTTGATGACCATTTCTTTTTATTGACATTGAAGGTAGTCAGAGATTTCTCGCACTGAGGAATGCCATATAGAGCTTTTATTTAAATCAGGATTTGTTGTTATTGTTCATTAATTGGATGAAATCTGTAAAAAATTTTCCTTTGATAAAATCAGGATTTTCAAGCACTCTCAGAAATAAAGATATATTTGTTTGTATCCCTTTTATTGCTGTCTCTTGAAGAGCTCTTTTCATTCTGTCTATTGCTTCTTGTCTGTTCGCTCCTTTGGCGATGATTTTTGCTACCAGTGAATCATAGTAGGGAGATACCTTGCATCCCTGATAAAGATAGCTATCCACTCTTATGCCAGGACCACCAGGAAAGTGAATAAATTCAACAGTACCTGGAGATGGAATAAACTTTTCTGGATCTTCTGCATTAATTCTACATTCAATGGCATGTCCACGAAATTTAATTTGAGGCTGTTTGAAAGATAAAGGATATCCTTTCGCAAGCTTTATTTGCTCTTTGATAATGTCAATATCAGTAATTTCCTCTGTTACAGGATGTTCTACCTGAACTCTGGTATTTATCTCAATAAAATAGGGATTTAATTCATCGTCAACAATGAATTCAAAGGTGCCTATATTTCTGAATTTCAACGCTTTGGCAGCTTTTACTGCATATTCACCTATTTTTTTTCTTAGTTTTTCATTTAAAACTGGAGAAGGAGCTTCTTCAAGCAATTTCTGATGTCTACGCTGTATTGTGCAGTCTCTTTCTCCAAGATGAATAATGTTGCCTTGTTTATCAGCAAGTATTTGCACTTCTATATGCCTTACTTTCGGGAAATACTTTTCAATATAAAGCTCTCCGTTTCCAAACGCTGCAAGTGCTTCTCTCTGAGCCATGAAAAAAGCCTGTTCAATATCTTTTTCGTCATTTACTATGCGCATTCCTCTTCCACCACCACCAGCAGAAGCCTTAAATATTATAGGAAGTCCAATTTTTTTGATTATCTTCATACAGGATTCTTCATCCTTCACCGGTCCATCACTTCCAGGAACTACAGGAATACCTTTTCTTTTAAGTATCTGTCTTGCCTTTGCTTTATCTCCTCCAATTTTGATGTTTTCAGGAGTTGGTCCGATAAAAACTATTCCAGAGTTCACGCAAGCCTCTGCAAACTGGGCATTTTCAGACAAAAATCCATATCCTGGATGAATTGCTTCAGCATCTGTAATGTCTGCTGCAGAAAGAATTGCTGTGAGATTTAAATAGCTTTGAGCAGGACTTGCAGGTCCTATACATATTGCCTCATCTGCAAGTTTCACATGTAAAGATTCTTTATCAGCTTCGGAGTAAACTGCAACGGTTTTTATACCAAGTTCTCTACAGGCACGGATAATTCTTACAGCTATCTCTCCTCTATTTGCAATAAGAATCTTTTTGAATAACTCCATTATTTAGTTACCTCAATTAAAAATAATGGCTCTCCATACTCAACAGGCTGTCCGTTTTCAACAAGTATTTTTCTTACAATTCCTGAAACATCACTTTCAATTTCATTCATAATTTTCATTGCTTCTATTATGCACAAGACCTGTCCCTTTTCAACTTTTGTGCCTACTTCAACAAATGCTGGAGCATCAGGAGAAGAGGCTCTATAAAATGTTCCGACCAATGGAGAGGTAATAGTGTGAAGAACTTCTTCTTCCTTTAAAACTTCTGCATGATAAGAAGGTTGTGAAGATTCTGCTGATAGTTTGGGGGGGGTTGCAATTTCTACAGGAGCATAGACATATCCCCTTTTAATTCTAATTTTAAAACCTTCTTTTTCAATGTTTAACTCTGTTACATCCGTATTTTTCAAAAAAGATATTATTTCTTTTATTTCTTCAAGTTCCATTATTCACTCCTTTATCTTTTCAATGTATTCTCCTGTTCTTGTATCAATTTTTAATAAATCACCTGTCTGAATATGAAAAGGCACCTTTACTGTAAGCCCTGTCTCAAGGCGGGCAGGTTTTGTTCCTCCTGAAGCTGTATCGCCCTTAAAGGCAGGTTCAGTATCCACAACTCTTAATTCAACAAACATCGGTGGCTCTACAATAAGGACTTCACCTTTGTAATAAATCACATCAACAATCATTTCTTCTTTTATGTAATACAAAGCATCTCCAATTTTATCTTTTGATATAGAAATCTGCTCATAAGTTTCCATATCCATAAAAACATAAGAGTCTCCCTGAGAGTAAAGATATTGCATTTGCTTTTCTTCAAGCTCTGGTTTTTCAAATTTTTCTCCGGCAGGGAAATTTTCCTCAAGAACCCTTCCTGTTTTAAGATTTTTTATTTTAGTTCTTACAATTGGTGCTCTTTGTTGCATTTTTACATGTTGAAAGTCAATTATTTCATATGGTTCTCCTTTGTATTCAATTTTTAAGCCTTTTTTAAATTCTGATGTTGAAATCATGCTCTACCTCCTATAAAATTTCTAAATCTCTTGAAAGTGTTGTCAAAATTTCTACTGAATTCCCTTTTACAACGACCATATCTTCTATTCTCACTCCTCCAAAGCCTTCCATATAAATTCCAGGCTCTACAGTAAAAACCATGCCAGGCTCAATTATTTCTTCAGATTGATGATTTATCTTTGGAAATTCATGAACATCAAGCCCAACTCCATGACCTGTAGCATGCCCGAAATTTTCTTCATAACCTGATTGTTTTATCAGATTTCTTGCTGCATGGTCAATATCTTTTGCAAGCATTCCTGCCTTACATGCCATGATTGCTTCCTGCCTAGCCTTATTTACTATTTCATAAATCTCTTTCTTTTTATTATCAGCATTTCCTATTATAAATGTTCTTGTCATATCAGAAAAATAACCTTCATACTCAGCGCCCCAATCAATTATAACAAAATCACCATAATTTAGTGTTTTGTCAGAGTTTCGCCAGTGTGGCATTGAAGAATTGGCTCCAGATGCTACAATCACAGGAAAAGGTAAAGTATCACTGTATTTTTTTATCTCATTTTCAAGAGCTCTTGCTATTGTTTTTTCTGAAATACCTTCTCTTACAAAATGTTTAGTTTCTAAAAAAGCTTCTTCAGCAATTTTAACTGCTACTTTGATTTTGTCAATTTCCTCTTGTTCTTTAACTGCTCTCAAATGCTCAACAATATAGTACTGGGGAACAACTTCAATTTTAATGCTGCTTAGTTTGTGAAAAGTCTCGAAGGGACAGGTAACTTCAAAGGAAAGCCTTTTTATATCGAAATCTTTAATAAATTTCATCACAGCATTAATCCAGGAGTCTTTAAAAAAAACAACTTCAGCCACAGCTTCTTTCTTTGCCTGCTCCACATACCGAAAGTCAACAAAAAGAAAGCATCCCTGAGGAGTTAAAAGCGTTACTGCAAAATTTCCTCTGAAGCCAGTTAAATATCTTATATTTTTAAGATTGGTTATTAAAAATGCCTCAGAGTTTGAACTAATTTTGTCAAAAACCTTTTTGATCCTATTTTCATATTTATTTTTCAAGCATTAACTCCTTAACTTTGGATAAAATTAGGCTGGCAATTTCTTCTTTTGAAAGCAGGGATGTATTTTCTTCAAAAAATTTGTTTCTTTTTTTATAAATAATTATTACTTCATTAGTATCAGATTCCATGCCTGTGTTTTTTTTCATTATATCATTCAAAACAATCATATCAAGGGCTTTTTCCTTAAACTTAATCTTTGCTCTTTCTGTATTGAGTCCTGCTTCAGCAGAAAAGCCTATTGTAAAAGGCTTTTTCTTGAGCTTTGAAATCTCTTTAAGTATATCAGGACATAGCCTGAGGGATATGGAATTTATTGAGTTTTTTTCAATTTTTGTATTAAAAATCTTTTCAGGTTCAAAATCAATTGGTGCTGCCGCCATTAAAAGAATTGTGGCAGAATTTATACTTTCCATGACTTTTTCAAGCATTTCCTCAGTTGTTTCAACTTTGAAAAATTTATCCACCTCTGGAGGTTCAATATTTGAAGGACCACTTATAAGGGTTACTTTTGCACCTCTTCTTTTTGCAACTTTTGCCAGGGCATAACCCATCTTACCTGATGATCTGTTCGTTATAAATCTTATGACATCAAGGTATCCCCGTGTAGGTCCTGCTGTGACAAGGACATGCTGTCCTTTTAAATCTTTTTCAGTTAAAGCTGAAACCACTGCTTCAAAAATTTTTTCTGCTCTTACAAGCCTTCCTGTCCCTTCTTCACCACAGGCAAGAGATCCTTGTTCAGGTCCTATAAATTCAACTCCTATGCTTTTTAAGTAATCAATGCTTTTTTGAACCTGTGCAGCCTGATACATTCTCCAGTTCATTGCAGGAGCTATAATTACAGGACCACGAAAAGCAAGAAGAGTGGTTGTAAGAAGATCATCAGCAATTCCACAGGCATATTTATTGATTAAATTTGCAGTGGCTGGTGCTATTAAAAAGAGATCGCATTTTTTTGCAAGCTCAATATGAGAGAGAGGTTCCTGAAACATATCAATCAAAACTCTGTTGCCACAGGATATTTCAATGCTTAGAGGTGTAACAAAATAAGTTGCTTTTTCAGTCATAACAGGAAAGACTTCTGCTCCTGCTTCTTTTAAAAGCTTGATGATTTCAAAAACTTTGTATGCTGCAATACTTCCTGTTATGCCTATAAGAATTTTTTTATTTTTTAAAAGATCCTTCACTTTTAATCATTCTTGTTCATCAGAATGCTGTTCTGGTTGTTCTGAAAATAATTCTTCAAGCAATTTTTCAGCAGATTCCTTACCGTGTAAGTAAACTTTAAGATCCTTTTCAAGTTCGCTGAGGTCAGGAATTGTTTTTCTTTTGTCTTCAAGAAGTTTTTTAACATCAATCTGATTAATCTTTTCTTTGGCTTTCAACGCTTCTTCACCTGTAATGTACTCTACTTTGTTTAATAAAACCTCAAGAATTGCTGTGGTCGTAACTTTTTTTGCCTTTTTATCTAATTTTGATGTAGCACCAAGAGAAAGTTCAGCAGCTCTTTGAGCTGCTATAAGCACAAGACGATATCTTGAATCAATTTTTGTCCTGTCAATTTCTATTGGTAGAGAGATAATATCAAGAGTTTGTTCTTTTTTTTCCATTTTATTTCCTCCTTATTTTGTAAAGATTTTTTCTATTTCATTATGTTTTATTCTTTTTGTTTTAAGTCTTTCAGCACAGACTATGCAGAGCAGTTCATTTAATGCTTTTTCAAGATTATCATTTATTACAATGTAGTCATAAAGTTTATACTGTGAGATTTCCTCTCCTGCTTTGCTCACTCTCTTTTTTATTGTATCCTTATCTTCATTTCTCTGTAAAAGTCTTCTCTCAAGTTCTTTCATAGAAGGTGGAAGAATAAAAATTAGAATACTTTCAGGATAAAGTTTTTTTATATTTTTTGCTCCCTGCGTGTCAATATCAAGCAGTATGTCATATCCCTGTTTCATTAGTTGAGATATAACATTTTTTGATGTTCCATAAAAATTTCCGTAAACCTCTGCCCATTCAATAAATTCTTCTTTAGATATCATTTCTTCAAAAGTTTTTTTATCTACAAAAAAATAATCAACTCCATTTGTCTCTCCAGGCCTTGGCTTTCTTGTTGTATGAGATATACTCATTTTTAAATCAGGCAATGCCTTAAGCAGTCTCTCACATAATGTTGTTTTACCTGTGCCTGAAGGAGCAGAAATAACAAAAATATTTCCTCTTTTATAAAGTTCCATCATTCACCGTGTTTGCTTCATTAATTCTTTGGAAAATTGTTTCAACCTGTAAGGCACTGAGTATGATATGGTCACTATCAGTAATTATAATTGAACGGGTTTTTCTTCCTTCAGTTGCATCAATAAGTTTCCCTCTTTTTTTTGCTTCCTCTTTCATTCTTTTCATAGGCGAAGAGTTAGGATTCACCACTGCAACAATTCTTGATAAAGACACTATATTGCCAAAACCTATGTTTATGAAACTCATTGGATATTCTGAATCTGTTCTTTAAGTCTTTCAATGTTTGTTTTTATCTCAATCGCAAGAGTTTTGACCTGAAAATCTTCTGTTTTTGCCAGCACTGTATTTATTTCTCTGTTCATTTCCTGAAGTAAAAAATCCAGTTTTTTCCCCACATTGCCACCTTTCATGATATTTTCTTTAAACTGAATAATATGACTCTGAAGTCTATCAACTTCCTCCTTGATATCTGTCTTCTGGGCATATAAAATAATCTGCTCTAAGATCCGTTTTTCATCAAGGTTGTTTTCAGTTATCAACTGTTTTACTCTATTTTTCAAAGAGTTAATATAATTATTATAACCTAAATCCACAAAACTCTCTAAAGTTGCTATATCCTTTTCAAGATTATCAGCAATTTCTGTTAAAGTTTGTTTAATTATCTGTCCTTCTTTTTTTCTCATCTCATGAAGTGATTCAAGAGCCTCTGATACGGTAAGCATAAGGGTATTTACATCAGGCTGTTGTTCTTCATATATAAAAAGTTCTCTGAAGTTTGAAAACATTGAAATATCAATAGAGCCTAAAATGCTTAACTCTTTTTTTAAGTCAATAAATGCTTCATAAAGCTGCTTTGCAAGATTTTTATTGAGATAAACCCTGCCTGTTTTTTCTTTCTGATTGATCGTTACAGTAACATCTATTTTGCCTCTGTGAAATTTTTTCATTATAAGATTTCTGATTTCAATTTCATGTTTTGAGAGTATTTGAGGCAGTTTTAAATTTATCTCAAGAAACCTGTGATTTAAAGATTTTGCCTCTACTCTGAATGTTCCTTTTTCAGAAAATCCGTATCCTGTAAGACTTTCTATCAATCTAATTCTCCTTTATTTTAATAACTTTATGTTTTGAAGTCTTACCCTTGATTATTTCAACTTTTGATTTTGGAACATTCAATATCTCAGAAAGCATTTCAACAAGTTCTTTATTTGCTAATCCATCATGAGGTTGAGATTTAATTTTCAGTTTTAATACATCTCCTTCAATTCCCTCTATTCCAGCAGTTCTGGCTCCTGTTTTGACTATTACTTTTAATGTATAACCATCTTTATCTTTTGATAACGGTATTTCCATTTTTTGATAACCAAAAACTATAGTATAAATTACCTACAAGCAAAGTTACAACTGTGAGTAAAATTCCTCCTAAAACATCTGTAAAATAGTGATATCTACAGTATATTGTGGAGATTATCAAAAATATCACAGGAATAAAACTCAGCAGGAATAGCTTTTTTGAATATTTTAACATTAAAATTAATACAACCAATGACACAGCCACATGTCCGCTTGGAAAGGCATCTCTTTTTATCCCTTCAAGGGAGTTCAGCAAATCTTTAATTTTATGAGCCAGAAATAATCCATTTAATTCATTTTGAAACATATGAGGAATGCTATATCTTGGACCAAGTGCTGGAAATAGCATATATCCAATATAGGAAAGATAATAACAGAAAAGCACAAGAAAGAGGGCTCTATAAAATTCTTGTTTATTTCCGTTCTTAATTAGATAAATCCCAATCATAAAGGGCAGAATATAATAAAAACAATAGGAAAGCTGCATTAATTCAGTTAATGCAGGATTTGCTATTTTATCAAAATACACATAGGGATAGAATCCTAAGATTGAATAATCAAATTTAAGCAATACTGCATCAATATCTTTTGGATTTATGTAAGCAATAAGCTCCCCAATTGTATCAAAGGCTATTAAAACAGAAAAAACAGGCAATCCGATGTTTTTTATGAAAGAAAGAAAGGCATTTTCTGGAACTTTACAAAGAAAAATCTGGAATATAACTATGGAGGCATAAATTATAAAAAAATTGAAAGAAGGCAGTCTGTCTGAAAAAATAAGCAAGATCAGGCACAGAAATGTAAAAAAAACAATATTTAGTTGAAATGCTGGTTGAAGCCTGAACAGTCTCTTTATCATTAGAGTTTTGATATTGCCTTTAGTATTGCCTTCTGCTTTTTTGATAAAGTCATACCTCTTTTTTGCTCAAAATAAAACTCTTCACCATTAAGAATATCAAAAAAAACTGAAGAATCAACAGCAACGCAGTTTTCTTTCCATGCTGCTTTTTCTATTTCTTTATCAGAGGTTATCACAATCCAAGAAAACTTTTCAGTGCTAAGTATTCTTTTTATTATATCATCAGCCTTTTCATTAGCTCCAGAGTAAATTATTCTCACTCCTGCACGATACTCCACAGTTTCTTTCCCAGGTCCTTCTTTATATCCGTCAAAGACAACGGTAATGTCATGTCCTTTTTTGTTGCGATACTGAATAAGTGCCTGTATTAGTTCATCTCTGGCTTTTTTTAAATCCCTGTGAAAAATTCCGATAAGATTATATCCGTCAATTAAAATTTTACTCATCTGGCATTAATTTTTCCAGAAGGCTCTCTGCCATAATTAAAAATTCATAAGCCTTATTTAAAGAATCTTCAGCCCTTTCTTTATCAATAACTTCAAAATCTCCATAGTCTACATCTGTTGTTCCGCTAAGCAGAATTTTAAAATATTCAACATATTTATTCTCAACAAGTCCAGATTTCACATTAATTCTATAATTTGCAAGCTCACTGTTAAAATCACCTCTTATTCTTGAACCAAAAGCCACAACAGCTTTAAGCCTGTGGGAAAAGATATTTTTTAACTTCTCTGTAATTCTTTTAAGGGAATCTTTTTCATACTTAAACATAATTGAATTATAACACTTTTTTATTTACCAAATCTCAATCTCCACACCATGATTGCTGCTTCTCTGACGATTTTTTTACTCATCTTTGAGGAGCCACTGTTTCTTTCATAAAAAATTATTGGGATTTCGGTAATTTTAAACCCCAGTTTATAGGCTCTATAAATCATTTCTATCTGAAAGGCATAGCCATTTGATTTAATACTGTCAAGCTCTATAACTTCAAGCACTCTCCTCTGGTAACAGCGATATCCGCTTGTTACATCGGTGAGAAATTTGAGTCCCAATATTGTTATGGCATACTTATTGGCAAATTTTGAAAGCAGCAGCCTTCGAAAATCCCATCCTACAACGCTTATTGTACCACGAGTGTATCTTGAGCCAATTACAAGGTCATATCCTTCATTGCATTTTTCTATGAATTTTGGAATATCACCAGGGTCATGGGATAGGTCTGCATCCATTTCAAATATACAGTCATAATGCCTGTTTAAAGCCCACTTAAAGCCTGTTACATAAGCTGTTCCAAGTCCGAGTTTTGCAGGTCTCTGTATTAAGTTCACTCTCTCGGACTGTTTTATCCACTTTTTTATTTTTTCCGCTGTATTATCCTTAGATGCATCATCAATAAAAAGAATATCCACTTCATGCTCAAGCAGTCTTGGAATCAATTTTTCTACATTTTCCGCTTCATTGTATGTTGGCAGAATTACGAGGACATTCATTTTAACTCCTTTTTAAATCTCAATAAATATAATAAAACAAAAAAGGCATTTATGCAAAAAATGTAAGCTAAATAATCAGAAATGCTTCTCAAGGGAAACATAAGAAATCCTGCATAAAATAGAAAAAGATGCGCATAAATCATGTAAAAATATCGCTCTAAGGCTACTGCCATACTGATAAAAACTATGTTGAAAAGAAGAGGTAGTAAAGCAATAAAATAAATGGGAAGGAATTTTAAAGCTGGTTCAAACTTCGTTCCAAAAAGCAGTAAAAATAAGGGTTTACCAATTAAAAGGCAGGCTATTTGAGCCATTACTTCAGAGACAATTACTATTGCTAACATATGAAATACCAGTTTTTTAAAAAATGCTGATTTTTTTGCTTCTACAAATTTCGGGAAATAAACGCCAAGAGTTGTTAAAATAAACCATACAAGCACTTTTCCAACAATTGATACTGCTGAGTAAATTCCTGCAGTATGCTCATCAAGTATTCTTTTTATAAATATGTTATCTGCATAGATAAAAAAACCAATAGGAGAAGCATAAAGAGCTATGATTAACATTTTCTTTATATTTAATTGTGCTCTTTTGACTGTAAGATTTCCATTTATTATAAGAAGAATTATTAATACAGCAAATGCTCCAACAACTGTAGAAAAAAGGACTCCATCCACTTTTAACCCTACATAAATTGCTACTAATGCTGCAATTAATCTAAGTGTTAGCTCCATTGCTGTAGAGAAGGCAAAGAGAGGGAATTTACCAGTTGCCTGAAGAAAGCTTCTTTCCACAGCAACTAAAGACATTCCAAGCCATGCTAAAGCAATTATAAAGAAGTAGTAGTATTCAGTTACATGTAGAAAATCCTTAAGATAAGATGAGAAAGCACACACTAAAAGAGCAAATACTGCACCAATTACAAATCCCATTAATCTTAATGAATTAAAAAAGTTAAATCTACTTTGATAGTTTTCAATTATAGTTTTGATGCTTACAGTTCCAAGAAGCACTGTAATATTTCCCACTGTTAACATAAAAGAATACAAAACCATAAACTCTCCATAAACAGCTGGACCAAGACTTCGGCTTACAGCAGAATGAAAAACATATCCAAGAATATTCACATAAACAAAGGCAAGCGTGACAGAAGATATATCTTTAAACATACATAATTAATAATGAATTTTTAACTTTCAAGGTTTCCTCAGAAGACAATAAATACTTTTTCCAAAAAATACTTCATAAATCACTATGAAGCATTCTGAACCAAAAATCAGGCTTAGAATAGGCACAAATGGAATAAGAAGAAAATACTCTACAGGTCTAAAGTGACCAATTTTTAATACTTTAAACCCTGACATCTCAGCAAGAGCTTTTAGACTTTTTTTTGTCCAGGGTCTTACATGGGTTGGATCAGAGAAAAAATTGAATCTACCTGGTAAAAAAACTGAAGTGTAATTTTCAGTAACACAGTAGAAATGACCTGCCTTTTTTAAAACTCTATTAGTTTCAAAGAAAAATTGTTGTGGATTTTGTAAATGTTCTAATAAAAATGTAGAAATAACTATATCAAAATAATCATCTTCAAAGGGAAGTTTTTGTTCTTCTATATCAACTTCATAAAAGTTAACAAAAGGAGGTAGATTCTTGTTTTTTTCTAAATCCACACCGTAAAACTCAGCATCAGAGTTAATATGTTGTCTTATAAATTTTAAGGTTTCTGCCTCACCACATCCGATATCTAAAATTTTCTTTGCAGATTTAATATTAGGAATCAGGTTCAGATTGATAATTCTGACTTTTATTCCCTGATAAAACTTTTGAATTCTGTTGAATTTTATTTTGCTTTTAAGAAAGCTTTCAAATACTTTATGCTCACTTACAATATGATCCTGATATCCTTTTTGCTTTTTATTCATTTGTGTAGCAATATAGCAAATTCCAACAAATATTTGCAAACCTCTTCAGATTGCCATTAGAAAATCACTGTCTTAAGCGACTGCAGCGTTTTTTGGTAACAGTTCCTAACGAAGCGAAAGTAAATTTTGTATCAACAATTTTAGGAAGCCTCTTAAAATTGAGAAAAAATAGTTGACTTAGATGTATAAAAACAGTTATATTTCAAAAGTTTTGGGCGATTAGCTCAGTGGGAGAGCGCTTCCTTCACACGGAAGAGGTCACAGGTTCGATCCCTGTATCGCCCATCAAGAATTATCAAGGGTTTATGAAACATCACACTCTCCTTTAAAATTACAAATTATGCACTTTTTGTGCAGTAAGTTCTCCCTTAAAAAGGGGTAAAAATTGAAAATAACCGCTTACATTTTGCCTTCTTCAAAATGGGGTAACGCGAAATGGGCTTTAAAAGCTTTTAAAATCAAAGCCTTAGAAAGGCTACCGTTGGAAACATGACCTCATTTAAAAGGGATTGCGGCGGGAGCGAGACAAGAAGAAATACGAAAAATTGAAAATTCCGTATGACAATCGTGGACTTAATAAAGTTATTGCTAACTTACACTCATTTTTTTATATAATATTCAAATGAAACGGTTCTGGATAGTTCTCACAGTAATGCTGCCAACTTTTATTGAAATTCTTGACACTACTATAAATAATGTTGCATTGAGACACATTCAGGGAAGCCTCTCAGCAGGCGTTGATGAATCAACATGGATAATCACTTCCTATCTTGTATCAAATGCAATAGTTATTCCAATGGCTGGATGGTTAAGCAGGATTTTTGGAAGAAAGAATTATCTTATTTTTTCAATAGCTCTTTTTACAATTTCTTCCTTTTTATGTGGAATATCGTGGAGTCTTACATCTCTTATATTTTTTAGAGTTCTTCAAGGAATTGGTGGAGGAGGACTACAGCCTCTGAGTCAGAGCATACTTCTTGAGATTTTTCCAAAAGAAAAATACGGCACAGCAATGGCAATTTATGGAATGGGTATAATTATGGCACCAATTCTTGGTCCAATAGCAGGTGGATGGATTGCTGATAATTTTTCATGGAGGTGGATATATTACATAAACATTCCAGTTGGTATTGTATCCATTCTGATGACATATCTTGTGATAGAGGATCCTCCATATTTAAAGAGAGAAAAGCTTCGTATTGATTATCCTGGAATTATATTTTTAGCTCTCGGCATTGGATGTCTTCAGATAGTTCTTGATAAAGGTGAAAGAGAAGATTGGTTTGACTCAAAATTTATTATCATTTTATCAATCATAAGTCTTGTAAGCTTAGTATTGTTAATTTGGTGGGAGCTTAAGAAAGCAGAGCATCCTGTTGTTAATTTCAGGCTTTTTAAAGATAAAAATTTCTTTTTTGGCAACTTAGTGATGTTTTTTACCTTTGTAAATCTTTTTGGAAGCATTATTCTTTTGCCAATTTATGTTCAAAATTTAATGGGATATACAGCATTCTTGGCAGGACTGGTTTTAGGACCAGCAGGAATAGTCCAGCTTATAGCTTTTCCACTAAGTGGTAAAATATCAGATAAAATCAATCCAAAAATTCCTCTTGCCTTTGGAATTATAATGTGTGCATATTCAACCCATATTATGAGTTTATTCAATCTTCAGGCAGGGTTTTGGGATTTTGTATATCCAAGAGCTGTTCTTGCCCTGGGTATGGCTTTTGTTATAACTCCTCTGGCAGTAATGACAGTAGCCTATATTCCAAAAGAAAAAATGCAGGATGCAACACCATTGAGTGCAGTGATAAGAAACATTGGAGGATCTGTTGGAACAGCAATCGTTACAACAATTGTATCTCAGAGAGCTCAGTTTCATCAGTTCAGACTTATAGAAAATCTCACTCCCTATGACATTCCCTATCAGATAGCTGTGGAAAAACTGAATGAGTATCTTCAGCCAAGAACGCTACTGCCACCTGAAGGAGCAATTTATAGAGAACTCATAAGGCAGGCTCAGGCAATTGCTTTTAATGAAGCCTTCTGGATACTCAGTGTTGGAATGCTTTCAATGCTTGTAACAATTATGTTTTTCCGGAGACCAACTTATAAAAAGAAAGGAGGTACCCATGATGCAATCCATTAAAGGGCAAGTTGCACTTATAACTGGTGCATCAAAGGGAATTGGCTTGGCAACTGCTGAAAAGTTTGCTAATGAGGGAGCTAATCTTGTTTTAGTAGCTAGGTCAAAGGAATTATTGAATAATGTAACTGAGAAGCTGACAACTTATGGAGTAAATGTGATCAATGTTCCTGCTGATCTTACAAAACCTGAGGAAGTTGAAAGAGTTTTTAAAGTATTGAAAGATTATTTTCAAAGGCTTGATATTTTAGTTAACAATGCTGGAAGAGGAATTTTTAATTACATTGAAAATGGCTCACCAAAAGAATGGAAAGAAGTTATTGATCTGAATCTTACAGGGCTTATTTACTGTACTCATTTAGCTGTAAAAATGATGATTCCCAGGAGAAGTGGTCATATTGTGAATATTTCTTCTGTAGCTGGAAGAGTTGGGATTCCGGGATGGTCTGTTTACTGTGCTACAAAATGGGCAGTTATAGGTTTTTCTGAATCAATTCGTAAGGAGTTGATAAAATACAATATTCGTGTTACAGTAATAGAACCAGGTGTTGTTGCAACTGAATGGGGTGAAAACATGCCAGAGGAATGGATAAAAAGTAGAGGTGCTATGAAAGCATTAAAAGCTCACGATATTGCAGAGGCAATCTATTATGCGGTAACTCAGCCCGAGCATGTCAGTGTAAATGAACTACTTATAAGGCCATCAGAGCAGGAAAGATGACACTTACTCATTTTGACGAAAAAGGACAAGCACGGATGGTTGATGTTACAGGAAAACCTGTAACAGAGAGAATTGCTATCACTGAAGGTATTGTAAAGATGAAGCCTGAAACCTTAAAAATGATTTTAAATAAGGAAATTGCAAAGGGTGATGTTTTTCAGGTTGCCCGTCTTGCTGGAATTATGGCTTCAAAGATGACTCCCCATCTTATACCGCTCTGTCATCCACTTCCAATTACATCAGTGGAGATTGATTTTGAACCTGATGAAGAAAACTCTCATGTAAAAATAAAAACCACTGTAAAAACAACAGCGCAAACAGGAGTTGAAATGGAGGCAATGGTTGCTACCTCAATAGCTGCTCTTACATTTTATGACATGTGTAAGGCAGTTGACAAAGAGATGGTAATTGGAGAAATAAAGCTTATTTATAAATCAGGAGGAAAAAGCGGAGAATTTATTCGAACCTAATTATCTCTCTCTGTATCTCCACCAAAGTAAAGCTGTCTTTCTACATTTGGATTAAGTCTTATAAAAATTAAGATGGAATCTCCTTCTTTTTTATAGACTGTTTCAACCGGTTCAAGAAGTCCAAATACCCAGGGAAAATAAATTGGTTTCAGCTCATAGCCAACATTTTTTCCTTTAAAAGATATTTCAGAACATTTTATAAAACTGACAAATGAATTGTCTTTTAAAATTTCATTGGTGATTTTCAGAGCTTCTTTTTCATTCAAGTTTTCAATTACTCTGTATTTAAAATTTGGCGCATAAGGAATTATTTTAATTTGATCACCTCTATCAAGAATTATGAATGTTTCAGGGTCATTTATAAATGAGTTTGAATATATAATTAAGTTGAAACTGCCTTTGATATCGCTTTCATTGCATTGGTTAAGTAAAACTTCTGCATGCAAATTAAATGGAAAAAGAAGTGCCAAAACTATGAGTACTTTAAGCAGCTTCACAAAAATATTATACTAAAAATTGTGGGTAAAGTTATAGGAAAAAATTTAACAAAGTATTACAGACAGTTTAAAGCCCTTGATTCAGCCAGTTTTGAAATAAGGCAGGGAGAATGTTTTGGCTTTCTTGGACCAAATGGTGCTGGAAAAACAACCCTTATGGGAATGATTTATGGATTTATTAAACCCTCTTCAGGAGAAATAGAAATAGCTGGTATCAAAGCCGATGAAAAAACTTTTCCAGAACTTAAGAAAAAAATTGGAGTTATTCCACAGGACAACAATCTTGACCCTGACATTGATGTCCTTGAAAACCTTATTGTTTATGCAAGATACTTTGACATTGGTAAAAAACAAGCCCTTAAAAGAGCTATTGTAATGTCTTCAGCTACACCTCTTTTCTTGTTCTAAGGGATTTTTTCCCATTGAAGACATGCCTGAAATTGTAATAAAGCTTTCTCAGGCAAATCCTTTACTTCACTTTGTAAACATTTCAAGAATGCTCTGTTATGGGAAAATTTATGTCCAAAAAGATATCTACGATATTGACATACTTAAAGAAGGTTTGATACAATTTTTCATGGAATCGGGATAAGGATTAGTAAAGACAATTCAGACAAAATTTCACTCTTTTTCTGTTATAATTTTGACCTTTCATTCTTTCATTGCTGTAAATACCCTCCTGAAGAATTTACAAATACTAACAGCATGCTTGACTTTAAAAACTCTCTAATTTGTCCCATTCCATGAGAAAGTAAATAAACTATTTACTCACTTTGGGCAAAAATTTAAGGAGGTTGCCATGAAAAAATTAGCAGTTTTTCTCATCTCAATCTTTTTAATTTTAGGGTTTGCAACTGTCCATGCTCAAATGAAAACACAGACTCCAGCCCAGGTAAAGCCGAATATTCCATCAAAAACTTACTGGTGCGCAGAGGTAAAAGACATTCTTTTCTCCAAGGAACCTCAACAGGGGCAAAAGCTCTCTGTTGGTGTGAGGGTTAAATTTAGAAAGATGACCATAATTCCTGGCGCTCCAGGTCCAAAACTCTGCAACTGTGCCTTTGAAGGACCTTCTGGCAATCTTGCAAAGGTTTGGACAAAGACAATGTCTTTGAGACTAATCGGTATTAAATACTCAGAGACAGAAACCAATCTCCTTGAATACTACGGACCCACGCCAGCTTTTCGTGCCTATGATTACAGCGGATTTCCAGTTATAGGCTTTGTAGTCACAGAAAATGATTTAAAAAAGGGCTATAAAGATGTCTGGGGATGGGCATCAACAGAGCCTTTGCAATGCAGGGATGCTAAGATTTATGCTACTCTGGATGTAAATGGATATGCCTTAAAAGGGGACAATGATCCTGACTATCTCAAGAAAGGTTGTTTTCCATCAGGGGACTATGTAAAGAGTTTCAAGCCAAAATGCCTCCAAGTCCCAAAGATTCCTGAAGGGGCTATAAAAGAGGGAGTAGAAAAGACAAAAACCCCTGTAAAATCTGAAAGCCCAGCAGAAACAAAAACTCTACCAAAATTACCGGAGGCAGCATATTCCTCAAAGAAGATTCTGCGTATACCCGCTGAAAAATTTTTCATAGAAAAAAAGTTTCCAATTAAGTTTATCCCATTAGATCGTTCCTATTTCAAAATCCCTGTAGAGCAAAAGACAATTACTCTAAAAGAAAAAACGATAATGGTTAATGGAAAGCCTTTGCTTGTCAGAAAAGCAAAGACAATAGATGTTGAAAAATTTCTAAAGGAAGTAAACGCTATAGAAGAGTGGCTTAATGGATTGGGTTACACTCTGAAAGATAAAGAACCTATAAAAATTAAATATGTTTATCCAAAAGAACAGTTTAAGCTTCAGAGAGAGATGCTTTCAAAGGATTTCCTGAAAAAGGTAACAATACCTTCGCCTCCACAGGTTACCTGTGAAGGTTACTCAGAAGGATATGATGCTTCATCGAGTGGTCCAAAAGATTTTGTGCCTCTTGACTGGGAAAAGAATTGGAATGCTTCCTTTGGAAATGACGATTTTGGGGTTAATCTCGCCGCGAGTATGAAGATTAAAGGAGACAAAGGCAAGAATAATCAAAATACGATAGATATTATCCCATTTTTAGATGCAGAGGTTACACTATTTGGAGAGAACATTGATGTTTTAAAAATTGATAAACAAAATGACACACTCATCTTAAAGGCCGTCGGAATAGATAAAGAAGAAATTGTCTTGTGTGCTGATATTAATAAAGAAATATTTAACAAGGGAGTAGCCTGGTCAACAGAGATTGAGTTCCCTGTAGGTCCTATTAACATTGTAGGAGAAATTGGTTTTAAAGGGAAAGCTAAACTTAGCTTTTTGGGGAGGATCTGTTCCTTAGAGCCATATGCTAATGGAATCTTAAGCCCATCTCTTTCTGCAAACGCCTATGCTGAATTGGGAGCTAGTTATGAAATTGTTTCTGTAGGCGTTGGAGGAGAACTTACATTAATTAAGTGGAATCCAAGTTTAACTGGACAGTTGGAGTTAACAAATTCAAATCCACCATATTTCAAATATAGTGTTATAGGGGAAAACAATATGACCCTTTTAGCAGGAAGACTTTATATCTGGGGAGAAATCGATTATTGGATAGATTCAAAAAAAGTCGAGATAGAACTTTACAATTTTGATGGCTTCACATTTGATCAGCCTCGCTTTGCATATAAAAATATATCTGTTCCTGCAGAACGCGACCATAAAGTATGGCTAAAGATCAACAAGATTACCGGAATTACCCCTTACACTGCAAGAAATGAGAAATTGGATATTGTACCCGTAAGCTATGATCTTATTGTTGATATTGATGGAAGAACATATACAAAAACCTTGAAAGATTACAACAAAGATGGAATATGGGGTAATGCAATAGGAGAATACGAAGATCAAATATTTGAGATTCCGCTCCTATCATACAAGAAAGTCCCGATTAGTATTGAAGTGATAGAAAAGTATAAAATTGGAACGCTTGAATTTAAAAACACTCTTGATTTTGCCCCAGGAATCTGGAATAAGGTTGAACTTTGTTATGACCCTGGGAAGAGAACTTTTATTGGGACTAAATCTGGTAAGGAAGATGAGGAAATCACATCGGTTGGAGATACAAGCTATTGGGGCGAGAGACATCATGGAATTAGCTTTGAAATAGGTCAATTACAGTTCAAACCTGCTCCATCAAAGGCAAAATAGGAGGTGATTATACTGCAATCTATTTGTTAAGACATTTTTCATGGCTTAAAGGTGTAGATGTCATGCTGCCTTTTTATCCTCTTTTTAAAAATTGAAAAATTTTCTCTGCAATTCTTTGACAATTATAAATTCCAGTTATGTCAAACCATTTTACATCCTTTTCTTTTTTAAACCATGTAAACTGCCTTTTTGCATACATTTTTGTTCTCTTTTTTATAAGTCTTATAGCTTCATCAAGACAATACAAATCAGCAAGATATCCTGCAATTTCCTTATAACCAATTGCCTGTAGCGATGGAAGCGCGATATCTGAAGAGGCATTTTTCTTTATTAAATTTAAAACATTTCTCACTTCCTCAATTAATCCTGCCTCAATCATTTTGTCAACTCTTTGCTCAATCATTTTATAAAGCTCCTTACGATCTCTTGTAAGTCCAACTTTTATAAAATCATACACCAGAGGTTTTGTAAACTTTTTATGAAATTCAGTTATGCTTTTTTTCTCTTTTAAAAATACTTCTAATGCTCTTACTGTTCTTCTTAAATCAGCAGGATTAATTTTTTGAGCATACTCAGGATCAACTTCCTTTAAAATTTTATAAAGTTTGCCAGGTTGTGCCTTTTCTTCCTGTAAAAGTTTTTTTCTTAAGTGCCAATCAGCCTGAGGACCTTCAAAAATTCCCTCTGTCATAGCTCTGAGATAAAGCCCAGTGCCACCAACAATCAATGGAATTTTACCTTTTTGAAAAACTTCTTCTATAATTTTTTTAACTTTTTCAATATACGTTCCGGTGCTAAAATACTCCCATGGGTTAACAATATCTATCATATGATGAGCTACTTGTTTTCTTTGTTCCAATGTTGGTTTTGCTGTTCCAATGTCCATATATTTATAAATTTGCATTGAATCCGAGCTTATTATTTCCGCATTTAAAAGCTTAGCAAGCCTGATTGAGACTTCTGTTTTTCCTACTCCTGTAGGACCTAAAAGAATTACAATTTTTCTTTCCATAGGATTTATTATACTTGAAAAGCCATTGATAAATTTTATTAATCTCTTTATAATTTAAACAATGGACTTAATAGCTTTGTTTGGTTTAATGATAGGAATTGGTGCTGTTATTGCTGGAAATATTGCTGAAGGAGGCACAACAGCTCATCTTGTTCAAGCTGCAGCAGCTATTATTGTATTTGGTGGAACCTTTGGTGCTACTGTCTTAAGTTTTCCCTTTAAGGACCTTATTACAGCCTTTGTTAGTTTAAAGGTTGTATTTTTTAGTAGAAAAATTGATTTTGAAAAAAGTATAGAAGATATTCTTGATCTTCTGGTTATAGCCAGAAAAAGAGGTTTGTTGGCTTTACAGGAAGAGCTGGACAGAATTGATGATCCCTTTCTAAAAAGAGGAATTACATATGTAATTGATGGAATTTCACCTGGTATTATTAAAGAGTCACTTCAACAAGAAATTTATGCATATGAAGAAGTTATAAGAAGATCTGCCAGAGTTTATGATTCTGCTGGTGGATATGCACCAACGATTGGTATTATTGGAGCTATTTTGGGACTCATTCATGTTTTAAAAAATGTTGTTGATCCATCAAAAATTGGTATAGGAATAGCAACAGCCTTTGTAGCAACTATTTATGGAGTTGGTTCTGCAAATCTTATATTTATTCCAATAGCAAAAAGAATAATTAACAAGCTTGAGGATGAAATTCTTCTTATGGAACTCATGGTGGAAGGAATTCTCGGTATAGAAGCTGGAATGAATCCTTACTTCTTAAGAACAAAGCTTGAATCTTTCCTTAGAGAACGTCAGAAGGAAAGAATATGAGAGTAAGAAAGAGAAATAATAACAATGAAGAGGAGAATATTCATCGTTGGCTCATATCATATTCTGATTTTTTAACTCTTTTATTTACATTTTTCGTTGCTCTTTATGCTCTGTCCAGTGTTGACATTACAAAGGCTGAAAAAATGACCTCTTCGTTAAGAAAAGTATTTAAAGTTATTGATGAACCAATATCTTTTGAAGAAGATCGCAATAAAGCAATTATTGAAGACCTCAAAAAACTCTTGAACGATATTTCAGGAATAAATATAAAGTCAGATGCAAGAGGTGTAGTAATAACTCTGCCAGATACTCTTTTGTTCAGTTCAGGCTCTGCTGAGCTAAAGCCTGAAGCCACTGAGGCACTTACAAGAATTGCTGAAAAATTAAAAGAAATTCCAGGCAAAGTGGCAATAGAAGGACATACGGATAATGTCCCAATCAGTTCTTCTGTTTACAGATCAAACTGGGAGCTATCTGCAGCAAGAGCTTCCTCGGTGCTTCATTTTCTCCTTCAAAAAGGACTCAATCCAGACAGATTCATGATTGCAGGTTATGGTGAATACAGACCTGTAGCTTCCAATGATACTGAAGAGGGTAGGGCAAAAAACAGAAGGGTTGAACTTATTATACTGAGATAAGTATAATGATAAATATGGAAGAATCATATCAGAAAATGAGAGAATTTTCAAGAGTAGATGCTGTTATACCTCTTCAAGTAAGATTGGTTTGTCCTGAAGAAAGACAGAAGATAAAGGCACGAATCTTTGGAGAAGTAAGTTTTTTTTCTGCTCCAGTCGATGAACCAGCTGATAAGGCACTGGCTCAATGGATAAAGTTAATCAATTCAAAACTGGATTATCTAATTAGTTTATGGAGCTTAAGACAAGAAGGTTTTTGTGAACTCCCACTAACTGAGGTAAATATAAGTGGAGGTGGAATGAGTTTTATCTCTCATGAATGCTACAGTAAAGGAGATATTCTTGAATTAAAAATGGTTCTTGAGTCCCCCCAATCTATTGCAATGTTTGTTTACGGAGAAGTTGTAAAATGTGAAAGAATAAACAATTCCTATAAAATAGCTGTAAAATTTATCAATATAGATGAAGATATCAGAGACTATATTGTAAGATTTGTTTTCCATCGTCAAAGACAACTAATAAGACAAAAAAGGGAAATATAATGCTTGTAATAGTCGGAGGACTGGTTGTCTTAGGTAGTATAGTAGGTGGTTATCTTCTTGAAAAGGGAAATCTTTCAGTTTTATTCCAGCCTGCAGAAGTCATAATAATATTTGGTGCTGCTATAGGCGCACTTGTAATAGCTTCCCCTCCTCATGTTTTAAAGGGGGTAATAAAAGGAACAATTAAAACAATCACAGGTGGTGGCGGATATTCAAAAGGAGATTATATGGATACATTATTACTTTTAACTGAACTTTTTACAAAAATCAGAAAAGAAGGACTGATTTCAATTGAGCAGGATGTGGAAGAGCCTGAAAACAGTGCTATTTTTTCTAAATATCCTAAATTTATGAAAAATCATCATGCTTTAAGCCTCCTTACGGATACACTAAGAACAGTTATGACAACAACTGTTTCTTCTTATGAACTTGAAAGCATTCTTGACAGTGAAATTGAAACACTCCATGAAACAGAATCAGGACCTGTAAGAAATCTTCTTAATATTGCTGACAGTTTACCAGGTCTTGGAATTGTAGCAGCAGTTTTAGGAGTTGTTTTAACTATGGGAAAAATGAAGGAGCCTCCAGAGGTTATAGGCCATTCCGTAGGAGCTGCTTTAGTTGGAACATTTATGGGAGTGCTGATGTGCTATGGGTTTGTTGGTCCTCTTGCAAGAAGGCTTGAAGCAAGTGTAAATAATGAAAAAGAATATTTACAGGTGATAAAATCTGCATTAATAGCTTTTGTAGGCGGAGCAGCTCCTCAGATTGCTGTTGAGTTTGCCCGTAGAAATATTCCTCCGCACTTGAGACCCAGTTTTCATGAATTAGAAGAAGAACTAAGAGCATTAAAGAGTGGCAGATAAATCTAAAACAACAATAATAGTAAAAAAGATTAAAAAAGGACATGAAGCCCATCATGGTGGTAGTTGGAAAGTAGCCTATGCTGATTTTACAACAGCCATGATGGCTTTCTTTTTACTTCTGTGGTTAATTTCCATGCTTGAGCCTGCAAAAAGAGCTGCAATTGCCGATTACTTTACTAATTTTAATCTTTTTCAGTCCGGTCAGTCTTTTATGCAACAGACATCAGCAATTCATGAAGAAATGAAACAACCTGAGGTTAAAGAAAATCCTGCAGAGAGATTTAAAGAGCAGATGAAAAAGTCAATCGAGGAAAAACTTAAAGAACTAAAAGACCACATTATGATAGACACAGTTGAAGGTGGTGTTAGAATCCAGATTGTAGACCTTGAAGGTGAGCCAATGTTTCCCCTTTCCTCTGCTGAGCCAACTGAAAAGGCTCGGGAAATTTTAAAAGTTGTTGCAGAAAACATAAAAGATGAACCAGCAAAAATAGCAGTAGAAGGACATACAGATGCTGTGCCTTTCAAAGGAGGTAAAACTACAAACTGGGAGCTTTCAACTGCAAGAGCATCTTCAGCAAGAAGAGAGCTTGAAAAAAATGGAGTGGCACCAGAAAAAATTGCAAGAGTTGTGGGTTATGCTGATACAATGCCACTTATAAAGGATGATCCAAAAGATCCAAGAAATCGTAGAATTAGTATTATTTTAATGTTTGAAAAGGGGCAAAAAGCGGGCGTTTCTACTCTTCAGGAAAAACAAGGTTAAGAGCATCTTTTACTATTTCAATCTGGGCAGGAGTTTTCCCGAAATAATCACCATCTATTTGAACATGGGCATCTCCTGTGATTTCTAAGAATTCAGTTCTAAAATACTCAGTATTCCTCATTTTGATATGCTTTCCAAAAATTACTCCTGATATCTGAAGAGCAAGCTCAAACTTAGAGCGAGTTTGAGAAAGAAATGCGTAAAAACAGGGTTTTCTTAAATCTGCATCTGGTGCAAGTTTAAAAGAGCCTCCATAGCATGAAGCATTGCATACTACAGCACTGAATGCTTTTTTAATTTCTGAATTGGAAATTCTTAGCTCTGTAGGTGCGTAATTAAGCAAAGTTTTTATACCGCTTAAAATATAGGCAATTTTCTTAAAATATCTCTTTTTCTGTGAATCTACATTAAATACTGCCAGTGCATCAAAGCCAATGCCTGCCATAAGTATGAAAAGTCTTTGTTTTTCTTTATTTTTTATTCTTCCAAGATGAATTTTTTGAACTCTTCCTTTAAGAGCAATATCAATTGCTTTTTCAGTATTTTTAGGAATTTTCAACTCCTTTGCAAGAACTGAGGTTGTTCCCATGGGAAGAACTGCCATTGGAATCTGAGAGAAAGCAAGCCCATTTACAACTTCATTGTATGTTCCATCTCCACCTGCAGCAATAACAAGTATTTTACTGCCTTTTATTTGTTTTGCAAATCTTTCAGCATCCCCCTGTTTTTCAGTAAGCAGGGTTTCTACTGAAACGCCTTTATTTTTCAATATATTTTCAGCTTTTGTAATTTTCTTAAAAGCACTTCCACCTGCTATAGGATTTCCTATTAAAAAGACTTTTTCGTATTTCATAAGACGACTACAGGGGTTTTTTCAAGAAATTTTATCAGTTTTTCAATATCCAGTGGCGTTTTAACAAAAAAGGCTCTTCCTCCAGTGTTTTCTCCCTGTTTTTTAATATTTGTTATTCTTAAATATCCATGCTCCTTTGATGCAATATATCCTGTGGTATAATCTGGATTGTCAGAAACGCAAATTTCAGCTACTACTTCAGGACAGAATGCTACCTTTGATGCAATTGTTACTGCTTCAATAACTCTTTGAGGCTCAGATGAGAGATTTTTTATTTTTTTTAAAACCTGCATTCTTCTTTTTTTGTCCATCTGAATTCTTGAAACTCTCACACCTCTTTCTTTATCAGGTTCAAGACGCTCTGCAGTTAAATAATCAATTAATGTGGCTCCTCGCATTTTTTGTCCTTTTATTACACTCCATGCTACTGTGATTGCTTTTTCTGAAATTCCAAGATTAATTAAATGCTCATTAATAACTTTTTGAGCCTCCTCCGAAGACTCGCAGAACACTGTTTTTACTGAAAGGGCTTCAACAGGCTGAATTTCTTCCTTTATTTTCTCTAATGTAAAAACAATTTTGTCAGGTAAACCTTTCGGATGTTCAATGGCTCTTTTAAAAAATTTTTTAAGAAACTTCTCTAATTCATAAAATTCATAAATTCCCTCAGCACCAGAGATGTGAATTTCTTTAGAGTTTTCAATTCTTGAGGCTCTCATTCTAAGGGACCACATAATCAATCTCAAGATTGTGGTTCTCGATGAATTTCAAATCGTCAATATAACTTCTTCCTTGAGTCGTTAAATAATCACCTGTCATTAAAGCATTTGCTCCAGAAATAAAAATCCATGAAGAAAATTCACCAAGCAATGGTCTTCCTCCACATACTCTTATGTCCTTTTCTGGTAAAATCAATCTAAACATTGCAATAATCTTTAAAGCTTCCAAAGGGGACAACACAGGCTGGTTTTCCAGAGGAGTTCCTTTAATAGGTGTAAGAAAATTAATTGGAACAGAATCTACATTAAATTCTTTTAAAAAATATGCCATGCTAACTATATCTTTCCAGGACTCTCCCATTCCAAAAACTCCACCTGAACATATTGAAACACCAGCTTTTTTAGCTGCTTCTAATGTTTTAACTTTATCTGAAAATTTGTGAGTTGTGCATATTTTTGGAAAAAATTCTTCGGAAGTTTCAATATTACAATGAAGTCTCTGAAGTCCGTAATCTTTTAAATATGAAATTTCATCATAGTTTAAAAGTCCTAAGGAAGCGCAACTATTAATTCCATTTTTTCGAAGACTCTCTATAGCCTCAGCAATTTTTTTCATTTCTTGTTTTGAAGGCTTTATTCCACTTATTACAATTGAAAATCTTTTAACTTTGTAATTTTTTGCTTCCAGAGCTTTTTTTAAAATTTCATATCTGTCCATCAAAGGATAAACTGGAGCATGGGTTTTCCATTTTAAAGATTGACAGCAAAAGGAACAGTCTTCTGGGCAGGCTCCACTTTTTGCATTAACTATTGCGCAGAGCTCTATTTTGTTGCCTTTGTATTTTTTTCTTCCAGAATTTGCCAAAAAAAGCAAATCATAAAAATCTGTTTTCTCTAAAAAATTTAATGCTTCCTCTTTTGAGTGCAATTTTACAATCACTTTTTCATCACCTTTGTGTATCTTATGTCTCTCATGATAATCTTACGACTTTTTACTGCAATGATTGACAGAAATACAAGAAATAACAAAATAAATAGTCTTGCTACAATTTTCGTAGGCTCCTCTGTAAAAACTATATTTTTAAAATCTTTAACTACCCAGAAATAAAGAATTGAAAAAATAAAAAATGGTGAAACAACAGCTACAACATAAAAAAAAGCCTTTGGCAATATTATTTTAGTATTCTGTGTGAGCTCCTTGTAAAAATTATTCATTCCAAAAATCCAGATAAAAATAATTATTTCAAGCAAGCCAAATAAAAGAAGCATAAAACAGCCTGCCCAGAAATCAAGCTCGTCTATAAAATTTGGTATAAAAGCTGAAAAATGAGCTCCTATGATCACAAAAATCATTGATACACTGACAGATTTTGTATGCCCCCACTTCATCTCATCTTCAAAAAGAGCTATTAGAGGCTGTATCAATGCTAAGGAAGATGTAAGAGCTGCCAAGAAAAGTAACATGAACCAGATAAATGAAATAAGCCATCCAAGTGGAAAACTCATAAACACAGCAGGCATTGTCATAAATCCAAGTCTGAATGTGCCTTCCTGAGCAAGTTCAGGAATTACTACTGAAGAAAACATTGCAAATGCTGCAGGAATTGCAATTGAAGCACCTATAACAACTTCTACAAATTCATTAATTAGAGCAGTCCATATTCCTGCTTTTATAACATCCTCTTTTGGATTGACATAGCTTGCATATACTGCAATTGCTCCCATTCCAAGAGAGAGAGTAAAAAATATCTGCCCGGCTGCTTCAACCCATACAACAGGATTTGTAATTCCTGAAAAATTAAGATTGTAAATAAATTTTAGACCTTCAAATCCCTTCCAGTTATTTGCTGAAATGCATATTATTCCAAGAAAAACTCCAAAGACAATTATTGCAGGCATACCAATTTTTGCTGTAATTTCTATTCCTCGTCTTATACCTTTTTGGAGGATAAACCAGTTAATTAAAAGAGTTAAAACAAGGAAAAAATAAGCCATAATAGAAGGCTTTGTATATTCTTTAAAAAAATTCACATAGGGCTTGACTGCTTCATGAGCATCAGAATTGATTACAGGAGTTGGCATCTTGCCGAAAAGAGAAAGAAAAGCAAAACCCAATGTCCAAGATTCAATGTATATGTAATACATGCAAATAAGTAAAGGTATAGCAACTCCTATGGAGCCAAGCACTCTTGCCCAGCTTGCATGATTAAAAAAAAGTCCTAAGATTCCAGTCATTGAGCCATGACCATGTCTGCCCGCATATCTTCCTATAACCCATTCAATAATCATCAGTGGTAATCCCATAAGAACTAAAGCAACAAAATAGGGAACCATAAAGGCTCCACCACCATAAAGGGCAGCCTTTGAAGGAAATCTGAGAATGTTTCCTAATCCAACAGCATTGCCTGCTGCAGCAAGAATTAAACCTAATTTTGAATTCCATGATACTCTCTGTTGCATAAAAAATATTATAATAAAAAATGAAATTTGAGCCAAGATGGATAGCATGGGAAATAACTCGTAGATGTAATCTTCACTGCATTCACTGCCGCTCCTCTTCAGAAGAAGTAGTGATGAAGCACCCTGATCCTTCAAAGGAAGAATGTTTTAGAATTATAGATGACATCTCCTCATATGCTCAACCAGTTATAGTTCTTACAGGTGGTGAGCCTCTTTTAAGAGAGGATGTATTTGAAATAGCAGAATACGGTAGGATGAAAGGTTTAAGAGTATGTATGGCTACAAATGGAACACTGATTAATGACGAAGTCTGTAAAAAAATTAAAGATGTTGATATAAAAATGATTTCTCTTAGTCTTGATGGTCCTGATGAAAAAACCCATGACAACTTTCGGCAGCAAAAAGGTGCTTTTACTGCAACCATTGAAGCTACAAAGCTTTTAAAAAAATATGATATCCCCTTTTTAATAAATTCTTCATTTACAAAGAGAAATCAGCATACAATCCCTGAAACCTATCGTCTTGCAAAACAGCTTGGAGCAACTGCATGGTATATGTTTATGATTGTTCCAACAGGAAGAGGTGAGAATTTACTTAATGAGCTCATAGATGAAGAAGACTATGAAAAAATCCTTCAATGGCATTATGATATGGAAAAAAATGAAAAGGATATACTTGTAAGACCAACATGTGCTCCACAGTATTATAGAGTTATTTTGCAGAGATCAAAACAGGAAGGTGAAAAGTTTGAAAGGAGGTCTCTTAAATTTTCCACAGGAGGAGCCAAAGGATGCGTGGCAGCTCAGCTTATATGTCTTATAAATGTTGATGAAGATGTAATGCCTTGTAGTTATTTCCCACTTTCAGCAGGCAACTTAAAAAAACAGAGTTTTCGGGAGATATGGGAAAATTCAAAGCTTTTTAATGATTTACGAGACTTTGCTTCCTACAAAGGTCGTTGCAGAGTCTGTGAATATTTAAATGTATGCGGAGGATGTAGAGCTCGTGCATATTGTCTAAAAGATGATTACATGGAAGAAGATCCCCAGTGTAAATACATTCCAAGGAGATATGAATGAAAGATGCATTTCTTCAAGCCTGCAGAGGCATTAGACCTACATACACTCCTGTGTGGTTTATGAGACAGGCAGGAAGATATATGCCAGAGTATCAAAAAATAAGGCAGAAATACGATTTTCTCACAATGTGTAAAACTCCTGAAATTGCTGCAGAAGTAACTATGCAGCCTGTAAAAATTTTAAATGTTGATGCTGCAATTCTTTTTTCCGACATTTTGATTCCTCTTGAAGCAATGGGTTTTAAAATTGAGTTTGCTGATTCCTCTGGACCAAAGGTTTCACCAACAGTAAGAACAGGCAGTGATTTAAAAAATTTAAGACCTGTGGAACTACCAATTATAAACTTTGTTTTTGAAACAATCAAAATTTTGACAAAAGAGCTTGATGTCCCACTAATAGGTTTTTCTGCATCTCCATTTACTCTTGCAACATATGTTATCGAAGGTAGAAGCTCAAAAGAGTTTATAAATACAAAAAGATTTATTTTCTCTGAGCCAGAGAGCTTTCATAATCTCATGGAAATCCTTACTGATGCAACCATTCAGTATCTTATTGAGCAAGCAAAAGCAGGAGTTCATGCTATTCAAATTTTTGATACATGGGCTGGAATTCTTTCTCCATATGATTATGAAGTATTTTGTAAACCATATGTAAAAAAAATTGTGGAAAAGTTAAAATCCTATGTTCCAGTAATCTATTTCTGCTCTAATACTTCAGGACTTCTTCATCACATTAAAGATTTAGAAGTAGATGTTGTAAGCCTTGATTGGAGAAGTGATATCAGGGATGCATGCTTGACTCTTAACTTTCAGCCTCTTCAGGGGAATCTTGATCCGCTTGTCCTTCTTGGTAGAGAAAACGAGATTTTTAAAAGAATTAAAAATCTTTTAATACAAGCTCAATGTGCAAAGTCTCATATTTTTAATCTCGGTCATGGAGTTAATATTAATACCAGTGTAGATGTATTAAAAAAAGTTGTTGATTTTATTCATGAATTCAGGTTTTAGGAGGTTGCTATGCTTAAAATAGGAGTTTTAGCATCAGGAAGAGGTTCTAATTTTCAGGCAATAATTGACGAGATTGAAGCTGGCAGGCTTCAAGCAAAGATAGAGATTCTTATAGTTGATAATCCAGAGGCTTACGCAATTGAAAGAGCCAAAAAGCATGGAATTCCTTATCTTTACATCAATCCAAAAGAGTTTCCTACTAAGGAAGCCTTTTATGAAAAAATAAGGGATGAGCTTTTAGCAAGAGGAGTTGAACTGGTAGTTTTAGCTGGCTTTATGAGGATTGTGAAAAAGCCATTGCTTGATGCTTTTCCAATGAGAATTATGAATATTCATCCTGCTTTGCTTCCTTCTTTCCCGGGGCTTCATGGACAGAAACAGGCAGTTGATTACGGAGTTAGAATAAGTGGATGCACAGTTCATTTTGTTGATGAAGGAGTTGATTCAGGTCCTATAATTATTCAGGCAGCTGTACCAGTTCATCCTGATGATACAGAAGAAAGTCTTTCTGAGAGAATTCTGAAACTTGAGCATAAGATTTATCCTGAAGCAATAAGACTTTTTGCTCAGGGAAGGCTTAAGGTTGAGGGAAGAAAGGTAAAAATTTTAAACTATTGCCTTCCACAAAAGCATTTTACAAATCCTGAATTAGGACAGTGAAATGAATAAATTTAGAACACAAAATACAGTAAGACCAACTCCTTCTGTAGTGAGAAAGGCTATTTTTGATATTTTGCAGGATGTAGAGGATAAAACATTTATTGACCTGTATGCAGGTAAAGGCTTTGTTGGAATAGAGGCATTAAAAAGAGGTGCCCGTGAAGTAATATTTGTAGAAAAGGACCCTGTTTTATGCATTTTTATAAAAAATACACTTCAAAAAAAGAAACTTTCTCAGAGAGCAAAAGTTTACAACTCAGATGCAGTAGAGTTCCTTATCCATAGTTCTCAAAAATATGATATAATTTTTGCAGACCCTCCATATGAATCTGGAGAATTGGAAAGACTGTTTAAAATACTTGAAAAAAAGAATATTGTAAAAGAAAATGGGGTGTTGATACTTCAGCACTACAAAAATGAATCATTAAGGGAAAAGCTTAAAACTCTTAAAATACATAAATGTTACAGATATGGAGATACTCTTTTAACAGTTTACAGGAGGCAAGAGTGAAAAAAATAGGAGTTTATCCAGGAACATTTGATCCTGTAACAAATGGACATCTTGATGTAATAAAACGGGCTCTTAAAATTTTTGATGAACTTATAGTTGCTGTTGCTGTGTCAAGTTATAAAAAAAATCCTCTTTTTACTGTTGAAGAAAGACTCTATTTTATCAGAGAAACTACAAAGGAACTTGAGAATTTGAAAGTAGAACCCTTTGATGGTCTCCTCGTTGACTTTTTAAAAGAAAAAAAAGCGGTAGCTATTGTTAGAGGCTTAAGAGCAGTATCAGATTACGAGTTTGAACTTCAGCTTGCTCATGCAAATCGGAGACTTTTTAAAGAGGCTGAAACAGTATTTTTAATGCCTTCTGAAGAATACTCTTTTCTTTCCTCTAGTATTGTTAAAGAAATTGTATACTTTGGAGGCTCTGTAAAAAATCTTGTACCTGCAATTGTGGAAAAGGCACTAAAGAAAAAATTTAAAGGCAGAGTTTAATGAGCAAACCCTGGGTTTCTGTTTGACTTTTTAAGGTAAAATGTATTATTTTAAATAGTCTACGATGTTTCAAATGGGCAGGTAGCTCAGTCGGTAGAGCAGGGGCCTGAAAAGCCCCGTGTCGACGGTTCGATTCCGCCCCTGCCCATTTAATTCTGTTGATTGACAAAAATCTATTTAAAAGTTTAAATTATTAAAGTTATTCATGGGCCGCTAGCTCAGCAGGCAGAGCACCGCCCTTTTAAGGCGGGTGTCGTTGGTTCGAATCCAACGCGGCTCATTGATATGTCCCCATCGTCTAGCCAGGCCTAGGACATCGCCCTTTCAAGGCGGTAACAGGGGTTCAAATCCCCTTGGGGACGTTAAAAAGCCGCAGAGAAAATCTGCGGCTTTTTATTTTACTGGAACAAATCCTGACTTTTTAGATTTGCATACAGGGCAGCGGTAATCTTGTGGTACTTCTTCAAAACATGTTCCAGGTTTTACTTTATTTTTCTCACATCCCTTTAAAGGTTCATATATGTATCCACAGTGACAACATCTGTAAGATATTAGTTTTTTCTTATTTTCTTCCATCATTTAAGCCTCCATTTTTATGATACTTTTTGCATTGTTCCTTTCTGTCCACATTTTGGACATTTCTGAGGTTTACATTTTCCCTCTTTTGTAGCCCCGCAATTGCTACATTTAAAAATTGCCATTTTTTCACCTCCTTGTAAGTTTTACTTTATTTTAAATAAAAATATTTATAAAGTCAATTAGACCTGTTTTAAACTGATAAATAAAATGGGTTATAATAATTTATCAATCTTTATGGAGGATAATTAATGCATATAGCTATAATCGGCACAGGATATGTAGGACTTGTAACTGGTGCATGCTTTGCTGAATTTGGAGTTTTTGTAACATGCGTTGATAAAGACATGGAAAAAATTGAAAAACTAAAAAAGGGTATAATCCCCTTTTATGAACCAGGGCTTGAGGACATTGTAAAAAGAAATTTAAAGGAAAAGAGGTTAAAATTTACTACCCGCATTGATGAGGCAGTTAATGAATCTCTTGTAATATTTATCGCTGTAGGAACACCTCCAAGGGGAGATGGTTCTGCAAATCTTGATTATGTTGAAGAAGTTGCAAAAGAAATTGCAAAAAATATGAATAGTTACAAAGTTATTGTCACGAAGAGCACAGTTCCTGTTGGAACAGGATTGAAGATAAAAGAAATTATCAAAAAAAATCTTGAAAAAAGCGTTGAATTTGATATTGTCTCAAATCCTGAATTCTTAAGAGAAGGCTCTGCTGTTGAGGATTTCATGCGTCCTAATAGAGTTGTAATCGGTGCAGAAAGTGAACAGGCAGTTGCCATAATGAAAGACCTTTATAGACCTTTGTATTTGATAGAAACTCCTTTTGTAATCACTGATATAGCTACAGCTGAATTAATAAAGTATGCTACCAACAGTTTTCTTGCAACAAAAATCTCATTTATTAATGAAATATCAGCACTCTGCGAAGCAGTGGGTGCAAATGTCAATACAATAGCAAAGGCAATGGGGCTTGATGGAAGAATTGGCCCTAAATTTCTTCATGCAGGCATAGGGTTTGGTGGTTCATGCTTGCCAAAGGATACAATGGCACTTGTTAAAATTGCTGAAGAAAAAGGGGTAGAGCTTCGCATTGTTAAGGCTGCCATTGAGGCAAATCAAAATCAAAGGGAAAGATTAACTCAAAAAATAATAAAAGCATTTAACGACAAAATTGAGGGAAAAATCATAGGTATCCTTGGCTTATCATTTAAACCCAATACTGATGATATAAGAGAGTCTCCTGCATTATATATTATTCAGAGTCTGCTAAATAAAAAAGCAACACTTAAAGTTTATGACCCTCAGGCTATGGAAAACACCAAAAGAGTTTTTCCAAACATAATTTACTGCTCAGATGCTTACTCTGTAGCAAAAGATGCTGATGCTGTGGTAGTTGTTACTGAATGGAATCAATTCAGAAATCTTGATCTTGAAAGAATTAAAAAACTTATGAAGGGAAGTTTGTTCTTTGACTTCAGAAACATTTACGATCCAGTGAAAGTAAGACAATCAGGATTTAGTTATTTTAGTGTAGGAAGACCATGAAAAATTTTTTCAAGAATAGACTGAAAACACGGATGATTTCTTATAAGATCATATGTTTTAGATGTTTTAAGATATTTCCAATTGTTATAACCTTTCTCAATTGCTTTTATAAGCCATTTACAGGCTTCTTCAGGCATTCCTTTCATGGCAAAAAGCTCTGCCATACTGTTTAATGCGTATATATTGTTAGGATTAAGTTCAATTGATTTTCTAATATCTCTTTCAGCTTCTTCTAATTTGCCCATTAATAAATAAGTGAATCCTCTATTGTTGTAAGGCATTCCATTGTTTGGCTTTAATTCAATAGCTTTATTATAATCAGCAATTGCCAGCTCATATAGACCTAAAACTGAATAAACTATTCCGCGATTATTGTATGCAAGAAAATAATCTGGTTTAAGCTCAATAGCCTTCGTATAATCTGCTATTGCAAGGTGATAAAGTTTCTTTCTATAGTAAGCATTCCCTCTTTCTTTATAAGCTTGATAATTATCTGGCTCTTTCTCTATTATTTTTGTGTATTTTGCAATTGCAATATCATGTTTTTTTCTTTTTATAAATTTTAAATTTTTCTTTACCTGTGACATATTTAAATTTTATTTTGTTTTGTATTTTTATTTCAAGAAAAATTAACCGATCCATACAGTTTTATTAAAATCAAACATTCCTTCAACAAAATGATTTGTTGTGCCTCTGAACCCCACTCTTAAACTATCTTCAAGATTGTAATACTTAAGGCATGTTCCACAAGTGAATACCTCTGTTCCCATTTCTTCAATTTTTTTAAGAAGTGGAATAAACTCCTCATCTATGGTAGAGAGTTTAACAGCTGTATTCATTAAAAAAATCATCTGGGGAAGTTGTAGGGTGGCTATCATTGTTTCAAGATAAGCTTTCATAAGGATTCTTCCTAATTTTTCATCCTTACCAATTACATCTGATGAAATAATAACCAGTAAATCCTTTTTTGTCTGCTTTTGTACTGTTGGGGAAATCTGACAGGTATAACCTTTAACAATCTTTACCTTCCAGTAGTTTTCCTTCTCCTCAACTTCATAATAGTAACCAAATCTCGTCGCATATTTTTTTAAATTCTCCATAGAACCTTCATTGTCAACAATTACTGTTACAATTCCTTCTTCTATCTTTGACAATGCTTCTTCAGCAAGGATGATGGGTTTTGGACATCCTAAACCTCTTGCATCAATTTCCATATTTTCCTCCAATGTTTTTATGAGATTGTTCAAAAATTTACAACTTCATAAAAATCAAGAAGTTGTAAGCCTAAATAATTCTTCGCCATCGCCCGGGATGACATAATAATTTAATCATTTTTATTGAACAGCCTCTTTTATTTTAATTTATTTTCAAGAAGGTTTATCAATATGTTAGGATAAAATAATGGAAAAATTAATACTGGCAATAACAGGAGCTTCAGGCATAATTTATGGAATAAGACTTCTTGAGGAAATTTCTAAAAATTTTGAAGTATTAGTAATTTTATCCAGCTCTGCCATAAAGGTAATGGAGCATGAGACAGAAATTAAAAATTTACATGAGTTTAAAGAGAAGTTTAGAGATCCAAACATAAAAATTTATTCTGAAAATCAGATTGATGCTTCTGTGGCAAGTGGCTCTTATAAAACCCGGGGGATGTTTATTGTTCCATGTTCAATGAAAACTCTCTCTGCAATTGCTACTGGTTACGCTGACAATTTAATAACAAGAGCTGCTGATGTAATAATTAAAGAGGGAAGAAGACTTATAATTTCTCCAAGAGAAACTCCCCTCAGTGCCATTCATATTGAAAATATGCTGAAACTTGCCAGAATTGGAGTTATTATAGTACCACCCATGCCTGCATTTTATCATAATCCTCAAACAATTGATGATATGGTGAACTTTATAGTGGGAAAACTTCTTGACAGCATGGGAATTGAAAACAATCTTTACAGGAGATGGAATGGATAAAATCGGAGTGTTGTTACTTAATATGGGCGGACCTGACAGCCTGTCCGCAGTTAAACCTTTTCTTTATAACCTTTTTACTGATCCTTACATAGCAAACTTTGGATTTATGCAGAAACCTCTTGCATGGCTTATTTCTAATGTAAGAGCAGGTAAAGTAAAAAAAGCTTATAAAAAAATTGGTGGAAAGTCTCCTTTAAAAGAAATCACAGAGGCACAGGCAGAGGCTCTTCAGAAAGCCTTGGGAGAGGGATTTAAAGTTCTCGTTGGGATGCGATACTGGCATCCTTTTATTGAAGAGTCTGTGGAGGAGTTTAAAAAATCAAACATAAAAAAAGTTGTGGCAGTTTTACTTTATCCGCAGTTTTGCAGTGCCACTACATCTTCAGCTGTTGAGAGATTCAAGAAGCTTACAAAGGGAAATTTTGAATTCAAGATAATAAGTTCCTGGTGTGATTATCCTTTATTTATTGAGGCATGGATTGAACAAATTGAAAAGGCATTTGAAAGGCATGGTGGTGAGTGTTTTGTTCTTTTCAGTGCCCATGGAATTCCTCTTTCCCTTCATAAAAAAGGAGACCCTTATATTTCAGAAGTGCAAAAAACTGTAAATGCCATTGCCAGTAAAATGAGGTTAAAAGATTTTAAAATATGCTTTCAGAGTACAACAGGACCTATTCAGTGGGTAAAGCCTTCAACTGAAGAAGTGATTAAAGAACTAACCAAAACAGAAATAAGAAAAATTCTGATAGTTCCTGTAAGTTTTGTTTCTGATCATATTGAGACTCTTTATGAGATTGATTTTGTATATAAAAAAATGGCTAATGATTTAGGATTGCAACTTTATCGGGTTGACTCATTGAATACTTCTTCAAAATTCATTGAAGCTTTGAAAAATCTTGTATTAGAATGTTTACAAGGAGAAATGGAAAATGCTTTACGGTGAAAAAGCTATAAAAGAAGCTAAACTTGAAGCATGGGATAATCCATATCCAGAGAGGGATTACAGAATTGAGATAAGTTTTCCTGAATTTACCTGTTTATGCCCAAGATCTGGATATCCTGATTTTGCAACAATAAGGATAAGTTATATTCCTGATAAAAAAATTGTTGAACTTAAATCTTTAAAACTTTATCTTAATTCCTACAGAGACAAATACATCTCTCATGAAGCGGTAACAAATAAAATTTATGAAGACCTATATAACCTTCTTCAACCAAGAGCCTTGGAGGTAATAGGTGATTTTAATCCACGAGGAAATGTAAAAACAGTAATAAAGGTCTCCTCTGAGAGTAAATAAACTATGTTATAATATTTTTAGCGCCCATAGCTCAGTAGGATAGAGCGGCGGACTACGAATCCGTAGGTCGGGGGTTCAAATCCTCCTGGGCGCATTTATAAATAAATGCAGAGCATAAAACAGGTGAAAATAGGAATAATTGGTGGTAGCGGACTCAGTGAATCAGAGGTAAAAAAAGAAGTAATCACCATAAAAACTCCCTATGGTGAACCTTCTTCTCCCTATGAAATAGAAGAAATTGAAACCATAAAAGTCCTATTTCTCAGGCGTCACGGTGAAAGGCACAGCATACCACCCCATAAAGTTAATTACAGAGCCAATATTTATGGATTTAAACTCTGCGGCATAGAAAGGATATTCGGAGTTTTTGCCACAGGTTCATTAAACGAAAACATACCACCAGGTAGTATTGTGATTCCTCATCAAATAATAGATTTAACTCAAGGAATGAGACCTAATACTTTCTATGAAGAAGGAAAGGTCGTTCATATAGATTTTACAGAACCGTTCTGCAGTGAAATGAGAGAGCATTTATTAGAAACAGCAAAAAGATTTAGAATTGATGTAATTCCCCATGGGACATACATATGTGTAACTGGTCCAAGACTTGAAACAGCTGCTGAAATAAGATTTTTTAAAAATATGGGTGCTGATATTATTGGTATGACAATTATGCCAGAGGCTGTGCTGGCAAGAGAATTAGAAATTTGCTATGCTGCAGTTGCTGTTGTTGGTAATTATGCTGCTGGAATATCAAAACTGCCTCTCACAGTTAAAGAAGTTGTTGAAACAATGAAAAATTCACTTGATACGTTGGGTTTACTTATAAGAGAAACTATCAAAAAACTACCCCATGAAAGGAACTGTTCTTGCAAAGATGCTCTTAAGAATGCTTCTTTTTAGCGTTTTAATTTTCATTTTTTCTTTTAACAATGCCTTTGCATATGAAACAGCTGATTTAGTTATTGTTATCAAATCAAAAAGAGTGATGTTTCTCATGAAGGAGGGTAAGATACTCAAAGCCTATAGAGTTGCTCTTGGAAAAAATCCTTCGGGAAGAAAAACATCTCAGGGAGATGGAAAAACTCCTGAAGGAAGATATTACATAGTGGGAAGAAATCCCAATAGTAGTTTTTATAAGGCACTCAAGATATCGTATCCCAATGAAAAAGATATTGAACAGGCAGCAAGACTGAAGGTGAACCCTGGTGGTGGAATAATGATACATGGGCTTTCCAAAAAAGTGGAATATCTTGGCAAATATCACATAATTGATGATTGGACTGAAGGCTGTATTGCTGTTACAAATGAAGAAATGGATGAAATATGGAGGATGGTTCCTGATGGGACTACAATAGAGATACTGCCATGAATGAGATTGAGTTAAATGATGAATTTCTTAAAGCTTTAAACTTAGCGGAAAACACAGATAAAAACCTATTTATAACAGGAAGGGCAGGGACAGGAAAATCAACATTTTTAAATTATTTCAGAGAAAATACAAAAAAAGAAGTTGCAGTTCTTGCCTCAACAGGAGTAGCAGCAGTAAATGTTAAAGGACAGACAATTTATTCTTTTTTTAATTTCAAACCTGACATCACCATTCATAAAATAAAGGAGATAAAGCCAAGGCATCCAGATCTTTATAAAAAACTTGACTGTATTGTTATTGATGAAATATCAATGGTAAGGGCTGATATTCTTGATTGCATTGATGCTTTTTTAAGAATCCATGGTCCAAAGAAAAAGAAGCCCTTTGGCGGAATTCAGATGATTTTCATCGGTGATTTATATCAGCTACCTCCTGTTGTAACATCAAAAGAAAAGACCATTTTCAGAGAATTTTATAAAACTCCCTATTTTTTTAGCTCCGGTGTTTTTAATGAATCTGAATTTGAATTCATTGAGCTTGAAAAGGTTTATAGACAGTCTGACATTCAATTCCTTGAAATTCTCAATTCAATAAGAAACAACACTGTTAACGATGAAATCATTGAAAGACTGAATAAAAGGTTTAATCCTGATTTCGAGCCAGATGAGAACGATTTTTATGTTTATCTTACGACAACAAATAAAATGGCAGAAAAGATAAATTCGGAGAAGCTTTCAAAGATAAAAAATAAAGAATTCAAGTATTATGGCTTTGTTGATGGAGAATTCAAAGAACAGGACCTTCCCACATCACAGGAACTTATACTTAAAGTTGACTCTCAGGTAATGCTTCTTAATAATAATTTAAAAGGAAGATGGATAAATGGAGATATAGGAAAAATAGTTGAGATAAAGTCAAGAAAAATTGAACCAGATATAATAGTTGTTGAACTTCAAAATGGAGAAACTGTTGAGGTTACTCCTTTTACCTGGGAGATGTATGAATTTTACTATGATAAAGAAAGGAAAAAAATTTTAACTCACACTGTTGGACAGTTTACTCAATATCCGCTGAAGCTTGCATGGGCTATAACAATTCATAAAAGTCAGGGTTTAACTTTTGATAAATTAATACTTGACATAGGAAGAGGAACTTTTTCTCATGGACAGCTTTATGTGGCACTTTCAAGATGTCGCTCTCTGGACGGACTGATATTAAAAAGACCTGTATGCCAGAAACATGTTCTTCTTGACAGGAGAATTGTGAGATTTCTCACTCAATTTCAGTATAAACATGCAGAAAAAAATCTTCCCATTCAGGAAAAAATCTCAATAATAGAGAATGCCATAAAGAATGGGAAAAAATTAGAGATTGTTTATCTTAAATCTACAGATATAAAGTCAAAAAGACTGCTAAAGCCTATTTACATAGGACCAATGCAGTACGGTGATAAGACATTTCTTGGTTTAAAAGCATTCTGTATGCTCAGAAATGAGGAAAGAAACTTCAATGTGGAAAAAATTCTTGATTTAAAGCCTGTAGATTAGCCTATCTCAGAAGATCTCTGAGGTTTTGAGCAAGTTCATTGTTCAGAGGAATGAGCATGAAGACTTCTATGTAAGCTCTATCTTTATTGCCGATTAAATAATAAATAATACCTTTAAGATAATGCATATAAGCAGAATTTAAGCCTGAGTTATTGATAAGTTTTAAAGCTTCTTCAAAATCTTTCTCAATAATACAGATTCCAACAAGCCTCGCAATAGTCTTTTCATCCTTTGAAAGCATCTGAAAGTATTCCCTTGCTTTCTTAAAATTGCCAAGACGGTAATAAAGAACACCAATTTTATTTATAATGTTGCTCTCTTGCTTTTGTTTGAGTATGTCTTCATAAACTGATAAAGCCATGTTCCACTGCCCTGTTTTTTCGTATTGTTCAGCTAAAGCAGTATAATCAGAAATTTTTCCTTTTTTGGCTTCTTTCTTTATTTCTGAAGGAAATAGGGTTTTAACTTTTAAATAGGTTACCTTTTTATTTGCAATGAGCACATTTATGTCTCTGTCAATTAAAAATTCTTCTGGATTAAAATAAAGAGGTTTTCTCTGTGAAAAATCAATCAGTAGCAATGCAATTCCCTTTTTTTTATCCACAATAATGGAATCTCTTACAGGATAAATATAACCATCCTGTACAACAATTAATTGCGAACGCAAAGTAGTAATCCATTTTTTTATAGGTTCTATCTTACTGATATAAATATCATCTCTCTGAGTTTCAAGGAGTTTATAACCTTGCACTGGATTATAGTTTTCGTCAATAACAAAAACATAGGCTGATTCACTGGCAAAAATAAGAGATGGAAGAAGCAATAAAATAATTATAATTAAACTCTGCATTTAAATATTTTATCATAATTGAAGATGCTCACAGGTTAAAATTATTTATGCATCTTATAACTGAAAAAATAGAAGATTTAAAAAACAGGATAAAAGAACTTGAGACAAAAGGACAGTTATCCAGAATACAACCGCTACTTAATCAGCTAAAAGAATTTATCATTCAGGAAAACAGAGAACGAACTGTCTGTGGAATGAGTTTAATATGTGCTCAATGTGGGAAGGAAGGTAAAGCCTGTTGCGGAAAGAATATAGAATTTAAGTACTCTGACGAGCTTCTTTTAATAAATCTCCTGTATGGAGTAAAAATTCCCGAGGAACCTGAATTTCCTGACATGTGTCTTTTTCTTAATGAATCAGGATGTGTCCTCTTTGCAAGAGATGCCTTTTGTATAAATTTCATCTGTGATAAAATCAAAGAACAGATTCCACTGGAAAAACTAAAAAAACTCAGGCAACTGGAAGGGCTTCATTTAAACCTTCAGTTTCAGGTTGAACAAATGCTTAAAAAATTCAGTGGTGTTTATGATTTTCAAAATTACAATAAATTGAACTATTTTCGCACTTAATACATTCTACTTGAATGACACTGTGTTTAATGCCTATGCTCACCAGTTCCTTTTCAATCTTTTTTCTTATTTTATCAGCTTCACTTAAAAGCTGATTATCAACTACCACATGAGCTGAAAAGGCTGGAACACCGTAACCAATTGACCAGATATGAATATCATGAATATCAATAATTCCTTTAATTTTTTTAATTTTCTCTGTTATTTCCTCCACATCAAATCCCTTTGGAACAAAATCAAGAAAAATCCAGAGGGAATCTTTAATAACTCTTACTCCTCCAGTAATTATAATAAAGCCTATAAACCAGCTTATTATTGGATCAATTATTAGCCAGTCTGTGTATTTTATAATTAAGCCTCCTATAATGACACCTGCTGATGATATAGTATCTCCAATTACATGTAACCACGCACTTTTAATATTTAAATCTTCGTGCCTGTGCCCAAGAATCCACGCCATAAGAAGATTTCCCAGAAAACCAAATACTGCTACAGGAAGCATTATATCAGAGTCAATTTTTGGAGGATTAAGCAGTCTTTGATAACCTTCAAAAAATATCAAACCGGCAATTACAATAAGACTTACTCCATTTATAAATGCGGCAAGTATTCCAATTTTATGATATCCATAGGTAGCTTTTCTGCCAGATGGTTTTTTAGTAATAATTGAGGCAATAAGGCTTAAAATCAATGCAAAAGCATCTGTAAAAACATGTCCAGCATCACTGAACAGAGCAAGACTATTACTTATTAGTCCACCGATAATCTCAACAATGAAAATAAAAAAAGTTATTCCGACAGCGAAAGACAATTTTTTCATAGATGAGTGCTTCACTGTTTATTTTATTAAATCCAGAGCTTTTTTATGAAGTGTTTCATTGGCAGAAACTAACAGGGTTGTTTTCGTATTAAAGGCAATTTTCAGATTTTCAATTGAATTACCTTCAATGTCTGTGACGATTGCAGAGGATTCTTTTGCGATTAACACACCTGCTGAAAAATCAAATATTCTTGATGGTGTTGGAACAATGAATATGCTCAAAGCTCCTCGGGAAAGATATGCAAGATCCAAGGCAGTGCTTCCAAAACATCTTACTCTGTTTGCGATTTTCAGTACAGGAAGAATTTGCTTTACAGCATTATGTGGAGTTGATGCTTCAAAGGCAATTATTACAGGCATTGTATTGTCTCTGGTTTTAATCCTCTGTCCATTGAAAAAAGCGCCCTCATCTCTTTTAGCCCAGAATTCATCACCATTTACGAGGTTTATTATGTAACCTAATTTAAGACTTTTTAAAGTTTCTCCCTCAGCTATTGCAATTGATGTAGAAAAAAATGGAATGCCTGATACAGCGTTTTTACTACCATCAATTGGGTCAATTATAAGGCTTGGATAATTTTCCTGTATTAGTTTTGAGCCTCTTTCCTCGGAAATTATATTAATTTTGGCGCCTGCTTTTTCAAATGCCTCAATTATTCTGTCTTCAGCCAATTTATCAATGGGAAATGTGGTATCTCCCGAGGCACCTCTTCCCAAGGCAGTTGTATTGAACTGAGGCTTAAATAGAGAGATTTCTTTAAACAGTCTTTGTCCGATGTCTCTTAAAAACTCTATCTCCATAAGCTTTTATTATAGCCTAAAATACCGAATAAAGAAAAAGAGATTTCAGATAAGCAGCTCTTATACCTTACTTGTCTCAGCCTCTGAACTCAGGGATTCCCTTTTTAACACAAAGTTCAAAAGCATTTGTAAGAAACAACCTCTTTCATCAGTTTCAAATGTTTATATTGACAATAAAAGGTAATGAAATTTACACTTTAATTATATCCTGTGCAGGATTGGAGCTTAAAAAGTTTTTCTGGATGAAGGGCTTTGGAAATAAAAGAAATTATAAATAAGAAACAGCTCAGAGAATTCGTAACCCTGCCATTGAAACTTTATAAAGAGGATTCCTTTTACGCTTCTCCATTAATTAAAGATCAGATAGAGCATCTTACTGCGAAAAATCCTTTTTTTAAAAGAGCAAAGGCTAAATTTTATATTGCTTACAAGGATGGAAAACCTGCAGGAAGAATCGCTGCCATAGTTAATTATGCTCATCTTGAATATCATAAGGACAATGTAGGCTTTTTTGGTCTTTTTGAGTGCATAAATGACCAGGCTGTTGCAAATGCCTTATTTAATAAAGCAAAGGAGTTTCTTAAAGAAAATAATCTTTCCATAATGCGTGGTCCAATGAATCTTTCAACAAATGAAGAATGCGGATTTCTTTATGAAGGATTTGATTGTCCTTCGATGATAATGATTCCCTATAATCCACCATATTACAACAGTCTTGCTGAATCCTATGGAATGAAAAAGGCAAAGGATCTTTACTGTTTTTTAGCTGATGTTCCTGAGATGCTTCCTTCAAATATTGAAAGAATCGCACAGTTTGCTGAAAAACAGGGAATCATGGCAAGAACAGTGAAATTAAAAAATTTAACTGAAGAGCTTTATGCATTCATGGAAGTTTATAATGAAGCATGGGCTTCAAATTGGGGATTTATTCCTATAACAAAGGAAGAAATTGATTACATGGCTGAAAAGCTAAAGCCAATAGCTTTGCCAGAATTGGTTATTGTTGCTGAAAAAGAAGGTAAGCCTGTTGGTTTTTTTGGTGCCATTCCTGATTTTAATGAAGTATTAAGAAAAATAAAAGGAAGACTTACGCCATGGGCAATAATTAAGGCTCTGTATTACAGAAGGAAAATTCAATCAATAAGGCTTCTTCTTTTTGGAGTAAAAAAAGAGATGAGACACAAAGGAGTGGAATCAATAATGCTCAGGGAAGCTTTCAAGGGTGCCAGAAAATATGGCTTTAAAAAAGTTGAATTTTCGTGGATTCTTGAAGATAACTTTGATACAATTAATCTGACCCAGATAATTAATGCCCGTAGGTATAAAACTTTGCGAATTTACGAGACTGATATTGTATGATTAAATGTGTTATAATTAAACACTAGGAGAAAAAATATGAAAATTATTAAACAGCTTTTGTTGATTTTGTTAGTTTTATCTATTTTATCCAGTTCTTTTGCAGCTGAAAAAAGATACAGTTTGCCTCTGGAAGAATCACCTTATATTGGATATGAGAATGCACCCGTTACCATTGTTGAATTTATTGACTATCAATGACCGCATTGTGTTGAGGTCGGTCCGACCATCGAAGGATTGGTTAAAGAGTTTACAGGAAAGGTAAAACTTGTGATTAAGTTTTTCCCATATCGCTACAGAGATTATTCAAGAGTTGCAGCAGAGGCCGCAGTTGAAGCATGGAAGCAGGGAAAATTTGCTGAAATGCATGAATTATTAATAAAAAGATCTCCAAAGCTTGACAGGGAATCTTTAATAGCATATGCAAAAGAACTCAATCTTGATATTGAAAAATTTATAAAGGCAATAGACAATCAAGAAGGTGCTTCAATTATTGAAAGAGATTTGAAACTTGCCAAGGAGATGGAACTTTATGTAACTCCTGCTTTTTATATCAATGGATTAAAAATTCTTGGAGTAAGAGACTATGATTATTTCAAGGAAATTATTTTACAAGAACTTAAAAGTGCTACTAAAAAATAGCATCATTTACTTTCTCTGCGCTATTTTTGTTTTTTTTATCTATTTCCATATTGAAGGCTTTGCCTCTGACAAAAAGAAAAAACAACTTGAACCCCTTCCTCCTCCACCTGTTCCAAAGGACAATCCAATGACTTCAGAGAAAATTGAACTTGGTAAAAAGCTTTTCTTTGACCGAAGACTTTCAGGAGATGCAACTACAAGCTGTGCCAATTGCCATGATCCTGAAAAAGCATTTACAGATGGTTCTGAAATATCTCTCAGTTATCCAACAACAAGAAACTTCAGAAATGCTCCTACTTTAATGAATGTAGCCTATGCAAAATATCTTTTCTGGGATGGAAGAGCAAAGACTCTTGAAGAACAGGCAGAGTTTCCAATTATGTCACCTTTTGAAATGAACCAGAATCTTGATTTTTTAGAGGAAGAAATAAGAATTGTTCCTGAATACAGAGAAGCCTTTAAGAGAATTTTTGGTAATGATGTAAATATAAAACTTATTGCAAAAGCAATTGCAGCCTTTGAAAGAACGCTAATATCGAGAAATGCACCAATTGACCGTTATTTAAGGGGAGATGAAAATGCATTAACTGCAGAAGCTAAAAAGGGACTTAAAATCTTTACAGGAAAAGGAAAATGTATAGAATGCCATTATGGAGCTTATCTCAGTGATCAGGAATTTCATGCTTTGGAGGTTCCAGAAAATCCAAAATATGTTAATGAGCCAAAGTTTATAACTACAAGGCGCTATGTGGCTAAAATTAATAGATATCCAGACTACATGAATGTAAAAGAGGACCTTGGAAGATACTTTAAAACGAAGAAAAAAAAGGATTACAAAGCTTTTAAAACTCCTACCTTAAGAGAAGTTGCAAAAACTGCACCTTATATGCATAATGGTATATTTAAGAGCCTTGACGAGGTAATTGATTTCTTTAATAAAGGCGGAGGAAAGGGGAATAAGGTGTTGAAACCTCTTAATTTAACTGATGATGAAAAGAAAGCACTGAAAACCTTTCTTGTGGAAGCTCTATCTGGTGATGATTTGAATATAAAACCACCAGAAATTCCATAAACCTGGAGGAGATATGAAAATTGAAGAAGTAATAAACGAAAAACCATATTTACGAAGCCCCCTTGAATTTTATGGAAAAATTAAAAATTTAACAGAACAGTGCAAAAAAGACAAAGAAATGCTAAATCTTGACAGCGATACTGCATTGATTGATATTGTTCTTAAAAATTTCTCATTAGTTTTTCAGATCCCCTATGAATCAGTTTTGTTCTTAAAGGATGAGATTTTAAAAAGCGGTAAAAATCCTGTTAAGGAGCCTCATAGTTTGTGGACACTTCAGGTTCAAGGCGAGGAGATTTCAAAGGAAGAAGCTGAAAGAATGCTTTTTATATTAAGCAAGCCCTTTTTTGTCTTTTTAAGAAAAGAAGGCGAGCAGGCATCTTTTATGGATACAGGAAAATGCCCAGTCTGTGGAACAGATTCATCTCTTGCAATGATTACAGAGAATAATGAAAAAATAATGATCTGTCCACTTTGTGGGCATAGAGGAAGCTTTTTCAGGATTGGATGTCCCTATTGTTTTAATAAAGATTCAACCAGAATAGAAATCCTTCTTGATGATGAAGAAATAAGAGCTGAACTCTGTCTTGAATGTAATACTTACATAAAAAGCTTTAAAGAAGATCATTATATGAAATACAGAGATCCATTTTTAATTGACCTGGTTAGTTTGCCTCTTGATATTGTGGTTCAGAAGCGTGGCTACATAAGAAGATCTCCAAATATTATAGGTTTAAGAACAATTGCATAATGGGTAAGAAGGTTTTTCATGAACTTATATCTTTGGATGAGGCAAGACAGAGGCTTTTAAATTTTTTTAAAGAAAGGGTTTCAATTCCCATTGATGCAGAAGTAATTTCGGTTAAATCCGCCTTAGGAAGAGTCACAGCAGAGCCTGTTTTTGCGAAATTTTCCTCACCCTATTTTCATTCTGCTGCAATGGATGGATATGCTGTTAGAGCTCGTGATACTTTCACTGCAACTGAGAGAGAGCCAGTAAGGCTCAAAATTGGTGTTGATGCTCACTGGATTGAAACAGGAGACCCACTTCCAGAGGATTTTGATGCAGTAATACCAGTGGAAGATGTCAATATAAAGAATGGATATATAGAGATTTATGCATCTGTGCCTCCTTACAATGATGTAAGACCTATTGGAGAAGATATTGTGGCAACAGAGTTAATTATTCCTGAAAGTCATGTTGTGCGTGCTGCTGACATTGGAGCAATGCTTGCAAGCGGAATAACAGAGATAAAAGTTCGCAGAAAGCCTGTTATTGGGATAATTCCAACAGGTTCAGAACTAATTGACGCTGAAACAATTAAAGAGAGAATGCCAAATCCTCCTGAGCTTATAGAGTATAATTCAGCCGTTCTTAGCAGTCTCGTAACTGAGGTGGGAGCTGAAGCTAAAATTTATTCAGTAGTTCCAGATGAGGAAGATAAAATAAAAAATGCAATTTTGCATGCTTTAAACGAGTGTGACATTGTTTTGTTGAATGCTGGTTCTGGATATGGAAAGGAAGATTTTACTTATAAAGTAATCAATGAACTTGGTGAAGTTATCATAAATGGTGTTGCCATAAAACCTGGTAAACCCTTTATTGCAGGATTTATTAGAGAGAAAGCAGTTTTAGGAATACCGGGTTATCCTGTATCAGCCTTCTTATGCTTTGACATTTTTGTTAAACCTCTTATAGAGCTTTATCTTGGTGTATCAACAAAAAAAGAAGAAGTACTTAAGGCAATACTTTCAAGACAGATATCATCAAGCATAGGGGTTGATGAATTTGTAAGAGTGAAGGTGGGTAGGGTAGGAGATAAATACATTGTAACTCCAATGGGAAGAGGTGCAGGACTTTTAATGAGTGTTGTTAGAGCTGATGGATATATTGTTGTTCCCAGAGGTTCAGAAGGATTTTCTCAGGGGTCTGAGATACCCGTTTATTTATGGCGTAGCAAAGAGGAGATTGACAATACTGTAGTCTGCATTGGCAGTCATGATAATACTCTTGATGTTTTGTATAATTTTTTAAGAAAAAGATTTCCCCAAGTAACTCTTTCATCTGCACATGTTGGTTCAATGGGAGGTCTTATTGCAATTAAAAAAGGTGAAGCACATATTGCTGGGACTCATCTTCTTGATGAAGCAACCGGGGAGTATAATGTGCCTTTTATAAAAAGACTTTTGCCAGAGAAAAAAGTTGTTCTTATTAATCTTGTTTATAGAATTCAGGGTTTTATCGTTAAAAAAGGTAATCCAAAAAACATTAAAGGATTTGAAGATCTTACTCGTGACGATGTAGTTTTTATAAACAGACAGGCAGGTTCAGGCACAAGACTTCTTCTTGATAAACATTTAAAGGAACTTGGGATATCTCCTGATGCTATAAAAGGTTATGACAGAGATGAATACACCCACATGGCAGTTGCTTCAGCAGTGCTTACTGGAAGAGCTGATGTGGGACTGGGCATTCTTTCCGCTGCCGAAGCTCTTGGACTTGATTTTATTCCTATTACTGAAGAAAGATACGATGTTTTGATTCCTCAGGATTTTCTTGAATTGCCAATAATTCAGGCAGTTTTAAAAGTCATAAAAGAAGACGAAGAGTTTAAAAAAGCAGTGAACTTCCTTGGTGGATATGATACTCGTGATATGGGTAAGATAATGTATTCTAATTAATTTTCCTGCTTTTTAACTTCCTCGATAGCTTTTTCAAGGGATTCCTTATCAATTCCAAGAATTCTTTTTGCACCAATAAATCTGCTCAGATAATAGGGAGCTTCTAAACTGTCAATTGTTACCTTTTTTGATCTCGTTGATGCATGGATGAACAAGTTGTCTCCCAGATAAATTCCAACATGAGAGGGAAATTTTGCATAGGTTCTGAAAAATACAAGGTCTCCTGGTTGGAGTTCATCTTTTTTTACAGGAACTCCCATAGTAAACTGCTCTCTTGCGCTTCTTGGCAGTTCAATTCCAACCATTGAATAAACTTTTTTAACAAAAAAGGAGCAGTCAAATCCGCTAAAACTATTTCCACCAAATCTGTATGGTAGATGAAGCATCTTTTTGGCAAAAAGAAGCAATCTTTCTGTTATGCTCAACTGAGAGATATTTTCCGATGCTTTTATCTCTTCTAATTCTTCTTTCTTTTCTTCTATATCTAATTTAGCTGAATGAATGGTTGGAACTTTTTCATTCTCTCTTATTGATAGGTTTTGTGTTGTATCATTTTGAGCCTTTACTAAAAGATTCTGTCCTGTCTTAAGTTTGTTGCTGCTTAAGCTATTGAGTCTTTTAAGTTCATCTACTGATATATTGTATTTTTTTGCAATTCTATACAGTGTTTCACCCTTTTTCACAGTGTGATACTGTGGTTTGTTTTCATTTATTGATTTTGAATTAGATTTTTTTTCATTTTTTTCAGGAATTTGCAGTTTCATTCCTATTTGCAGTTTATTGCTTTTTAGATTATTTGCCTTTTTTATTTCATTAACGGAAACATTAAATTTCTCTGCAATTTTATAAATACTGTCACCTTTTTTTACTGTGTAAGTCTGGGCAAATACAAGGCAGGGAAAAAGAATTATTATTAAAAAGACAAATATTTTACTCATAAATCACCTCCTTATGCAGCGTTAGCATTATTAAAATCAAAAACTGCTGGCAATTCATTTAAACTTGAAATACCGAAAGTTTTCAAGAATTCCTTCGTAGTTCCATAAAGAAAAGGTCTGCCAGGCACTTCCTTTTTACCTACAATTTTTATAAGTTTTTTTTCAATCAGAGTTTTTATTGCATAATCAGAGTTTACACCCCTTATTTTTTCTATTTCAGCTTTGGTAATTGGTTGTTTATAAGCTATGATAGCGAGTGTTTCAAGTGCCTGTTCGGAGAGTTTATTGTTTGTATGCTGTTTAAATATTTTTATCCATTCGGCATACTGGGGATTTGTAAGCATCTGATAGGAATCTTCCATTTTGATAATCATAATTCCTGAATTTCTGGCTCTATATTCTTCAGCAAGTTCATTGATTACTTCTTTAAGATAAGTTTCAGGAATGTTTAACATGGTATGGAGAAATTTTATTGAGAGAGGTTTTTCTGCGACGAACAGCAAGGACTCTAAAACTCCCTTTATCTGTTCTCTCTGGGTGAACAAATTCATGACTTTCATATTATACAGAATCATTTTTAAAAAATCAATGCCATCAGGGCAAGCACAGAAAAAAATTATTCATATGTTACAATGAAATATGTTGGATGATAAATTCTTTATGAAAAGAGCACTCTTTCTTGCAAAAAAGGGAAACTGGAGAACTTCTCCAAATCCAATGGTTGGTGCTGTGATTGTAAAAGATGGGAAGATTATATCAGAGGGATATCATAAAAAAGCAGGCTTACCCCATGCAGAAGCTGAAGCTATAATGAGTGCAAAAGAGTCTTTACATGGTGCAACCCTCTATGTAACACTTGAACCATGCTGTCACAGAGACAAAAAAACACCTCCTTGTACAGATGCGATTATAAGTTCAGGTATAAAAAAAGTTGTAATTGCCATGCGAGATCCGAATCCAAAGGTATCAGGAAAAGGTATAGAGATATTAAAGTCTCACGGAATTGAAGTAATTGAAGGAATTTGTGAGGAAGAAGCTAAAAAATTAAACGAGTTTTATATAAAATACATAACCACTAAAACACCTTTTGTAATTCTAAAAATAGCAATGACACTTGATGGTAAGATTGCAACTCCTACAGGTGAATCTAAGTGGATTACTTCAGAAAAATCAAGAAAACTTGTACATCTTATGCGTTCAAGAGTTGATGCTTTACTTTCTGCCTGTGGAACTGTGCTGAAAGACAATCCAATGTTTACATCAAGAATAAAAGGAGGCAAAAATCCATTAAGAGTTATTATAGACCCTGAATTGGTAATCCCTTTAAATTACCATGTCTACACTCCTCCACCAGATACAATAGCTATAGTGCATGAAAGTAAATTAACTGATGATAAAGTAAAAATCTTACAAAGCAGAGGCATAGAAATTCTCTTTTTTTCTTCTGAAAAAGTTGATTTAAAATGGCTTATGAAAGAGCTTGGCAAAAGAGAGATTACTTCTTTGATGATTGAAGGAGGCTCATCACTTAATAGCTATGCCTTATGGAGTGGAATTGTTGATAAATTCATGATTTTTATTGCACCAAAGATAATAGGAGGTGCAGATTCTTATCCAAGTATTGGTGGAAAAATTTATAAAGATCTTAACGAAGCCTTTAAAATTGAGAATTTAAAAATAAAAAGAATATCATCTGACATTCTTATAGAAGGATATTTAAAAAAGGCTTGAAAAATTTTTAAATTTGAGCTAAAGTTGTATTAATTAAGATTTTGTTAGGAAAGGAGGTGAGACAGAATGAAAAAACTTTTAACCGTTATGGTAGCAGCAATGTTCATTTTTGCTTTTGGTTGCGCAACAAAGGATTATGTGAAGCAGGAGATTGATCCACTTGTTGACAGAATAGGTAAGCTTGAATCAAAGGTAAACAATCTTGAATCAAAGATTAATACTCTTGACAAAAAGATTGATGACTGCTGCACTAAGGCTGACGATGCAGCAAAGAGAGCAGAGGCTGCAGCACAGAGAGCAGAAGATGCAGCAAAGAGAGCAGAGGCTGCTTCACAGAAAGCAGGAAAGGCATTTGAGCTTCAGCAGAAGAAATAATTTAGAATTTTTTCAGAGCCATGGATCCTGTGGCAGGATCTGTGGCTCTTTATTTTTTATGCTTATGGAAGTTGGAATTCCGCTTTTTTGTTTAACAGCATTGTAAAGTCTGAATGTATCAACATATTTTAAAAGTCCTTTTTTAGCAAGTTGTTCCATTGCATCTTTAAGATAATCAAAATCTTTTAGCTGATCGTCCCTGTGCACCTCAATATAGACATCCTGTCCAATTTTTCCAACTTTTACAGGTTGTCTTACGATTAAAACTTCAGTTCCTACAGGAACTATTTCAAAAAGTTTTGGAATATCTTCAGGATACAGCCTTATGCAGCCATGGGTAACTTTTCTTCCAACAGCCCATGGCCTGTTTGTTCCATGAATAAGATAACTCAATCCTGAAAGTCTCATTGCATGTGTTCCAAGAGGATTTTCAGGTCCAGGAGGCACCACTGCTGGAAGCTCAGGCCTTTCTTTTCTGATTGACTCAGGAACATACCACGGAGGATTAACAATTTTATGAGATATCTTGAATTTACCTACTGGAGTTTCCACTCCATCATCCCCTATGCCAATTGGAAATGTTGTCACTAATTGTTCTTTAGATTTTTTATGAAAATAATAAAGTCTCATTTCAGAGAGATTTATAATTATTCCCTGAAAATTCGCTGGTCTGTCAGGCAGGATCCAAAAAGTAGGAATTATTGCTTTATTTCCATCTCCTGGAACAAAAGGATCCATCAGAGGATTAGCATCTACTATTTCGTTATAGCCTAAATCGTAATGTCTTGCGATTTCAATGAGAGATTCTTTATTTTTTATTATATGAGTTTGCAGTTTTCCAATAATTGTTGTATCCTGCGAGACAGAAAAGGTCTCTGCAAAACACATGATAGAATTGACAGTAAAAAATACAATTGTTAAATAAAACAACTTTTTCATATGTAGTTATTTTTTAAGCAAAACGGTCCCAACGGGATTCGAACCCGTGCTTTAGCCTTGAGAGGGCTACGTCCTCGACCTGGCTAGACGATGGGACCTTTAAAAAATACTGGGGAGAGAGGATTCGAACCCCTACAAGCAGATCCAGAGTCTGCCGTCCTGCCGTTAGACGACTCCCCAATCTTTTATTGATATATCATAAAACCATTTAAATTGTCAAACTATTAAAGCCTTAATCTATATTGATGGTTAAATCATTGAATTTGTATCCATAAGTTGGTATATACTTAATTATGCATCCCTATGTAGAACTGGCTAAGAAAACTGTAGAAGAGTATGTGACAACCGGGAAAATACCTCCAATTCCTAAAAATATTCCTGCTGAGATGAAAAGAAAAGCAGGAGTATTTGTTTCAATAAAGAAAAAAGGTCAACTTCGTGGATGCATCGGCACATTTTTGCCTGCCACTGAAAATATATACACAGAAATAGTGAGGAATGCTATAGCTGCAGCAACTGAAGACCCTCGTTTTTCTCCTGTTCAGCCTCAGGAGCTTGAAGATCTGGAATATTCGGTGGATATATTAAGTCCTCCAGAACCTGTAAAAAGTCTTGATGAACTTGATCCCAAAAAATACGGAGTTATTGTAGTAAAAGGATGGCAGAAGGGTCTACTTCTTCCAGATATAGAAGGTGTAAATACTGTTGATGATCAGCTAAGAATTGCCAAATTGAAGGCAGGTATTGATCCATATGACCCTGATGTGGAGATTTACAAATTTAAAGTGGAGCGTTACAGGTAACTTCTTGCCAAAGCCTGTTTTTTATTTCATCTATTAATGGAATAAGTGTGTTTCTGTCTTTTGCCGAGATTCCTATTGCATTGTATCTGCTACAGATCTGCTTAACCTCAAAAAACGGAATTTTGTCAATTTTGTTAAAGACAAGAATTACAGGTTTTGTATCAAGTTCCAACTCTTTAAGGATTTTATTTACAGAATCAATGTGATTTTCAAACTGTGGATTTGAAATATCAATAAGATGAATAAGTAAAGAAGCGTCTTCCAGTTCTTCCAGTGTAGCCTTAAATGCTGCAACAAGGTCCTCTGGCAGGTCTCTTATAAAACCAACTGTATCAGTAATTATAAGCTCCTTTTCTTCGGGAAATTTCAATCTTCTTGAAGATGTATCAAGGGTTGCGAACATTTTATCTTCTACAAAAACATTACTTTTTGTAAGCGCATTAAGAAGTGTAGACTTGCCAGCATTTGTATAACCTATAATTGAAACAATGGGAATAGAAAGTTCCTTTCTGCGTTTTTTTCTTTCCAGTCTTGCCAGTGTGAGTTTTTCAAGTTCATTTTCAAGATGATGAATCCGTTCCTTTATTCTCCGCCTATCAATCTCCAGTTTTGTCTCTCCAGGACCTCTTCCTCCAATTCCACCAGCAAGCCTTGACATGGCAGTTCCTTTACCTGTGAGTCTTGGAAGCATATATCTTAACTGAGCAAGCTCCACCTGAACTTTTCCATCTCTTGTTTGAGCTCTCTTTGCAAAAATATCAAGTATAAGCTGGCTACGGTCTATTACTTTTAACTCTGTCATATCAGTTATTGCTCTTATCTGAGAGGGCGTTAAATTCTGATCAAACACAAGAAGAGTTGCTCCCATATCCATTGCATTGATAATCAATTCTCTGAGTTTACCTTCTCCAAGAAGATATTTTGGATTTATCTGTTTTACCCTCTGAATGATTTTATCTATTACGAGCACATCAGCTGACTTTGCGAGTTCTTCTAATTCCTCCATGTGTTCTTCAAGAATGTATTTTGGCGCTGTGGACACACTGATAAGAATAGCCTTTTCTCGTGGATCGTTTACATCAATAGCTCTTGCTCTATTCATTTCTGCCTCAAGATTATTGATAAATTCTTTAAAATTAAGCCTTAGAGAGTAAAAATTTGATGAAATAACTTCAATTTGATTTTCTTTCCCATAAGGTAAGAGATGAACAATATGAATGAGCTCCGGGAGTCCTTTTTCAAGGGTTAAAACAGCCAGAGCATCAAATCTTAAAAGTCTCAGATCTGTAATATCTTCTCTGTCAGGCATTTCTTTATTTAAGTGAGTATGGATGTATCTTAAGCCTCTTAAAGGTTTTTTCCCTATATTAAAATCTTCAAGTGAAGGGATTAAAATGGAATGAGCAGTGCCAATTATAACATGGGTTATATTTCCTGCCCTGTCAATTAAGACTCCAATTTGTCTGTTAATTTCAAAGGACAGAGCACATAAAGATTTTGCTAATTCAGGAGTTATAAAGACTTCTACAGGCTGTTTTTTTCTGTAAAGCTTTTCTATTGCATAAATAATGCTTTTTTTTAATCCTGTTGTATTGCCGTAAACTTTAGCTATTTTTAGCTGCCTCCTTAATTTAAAGATAGCAAATTTTTAGATTTTTATCAAATGACCACTGACAGTATTATTCTTGAAATCACAGCCAGTATTAATGCTATAAGTGTAGTTAAGCCTGAGATGAAAATCATTCTCTTAAATCCAAGTTCTTTTATCAGTACTCCAATTGTTCCAACGCAGGGTATGTAAAAGAGGGTAAATATGGTATAAACAATTAATTGAAGATCTGTCATCACAGTGTTAAGCTCAGTTGTATGCATTGCCTGAAAAAGCATTATCATTGAAAGTTCTTTCCTGAGAATTCCAAAAAGAAGCGTAATTCCTGTTTGTTCAGGCAGTCCAAGAAGCAAGCTCACTACAGGAGCAACCATTTTGTTTAAAATTAAATCTATCTTTAAATATTCCAGAAGACTGAGAGTAATACTGCTTATGATTAGCAGTGGCCAGGCAACAAGCATAAAATCCTTGAGTCTTAGCCATGTTTTCATAAAAACATTTTTTAATGTAGGAATTCTTAAAGGTGGAATTTCCATTATTAAGCCAGGAGTAATTTCAGGAATAAATTTTGTTAACACAGCACCTAAAATCATAATTACAAGAATATTAAAAAGATAAAGTGCTGCAGTAGCCAATCCTCCGATATACGCTCCGACTAATCCGAATATTATTGCTGTTCGAGCTGCACACGGAATTAAAACAGAGAGAGTTGCTGTAATAAAGCGGTCTCTTGGAGACTCGAGGATTCTTGTCGCCATAACTCCAGGAACATTGCATCCATAGGAAATTACAAATGGAAGAATACTTTTTCCATGCAATCCAATTCTATGCATTACTGTATCCATCAAAAAAGCCATTCTTGGCAGGTAACCTATGTCTTCCAGAACAGTTAATCCAATAAAAAATGGTATTAAATAAGGAATGGCAACGCCAACTCCTCCAGAGAAGCCTTCAAGCAATCCTTTGACAATAAAGTATAATAAAGTGTTTTCTTCAATAAGCCCTGGCAATTTCTGAATCAAGGAATCAAAAGCATCTGTGATAGGCTCTTCAATGATTTTTCCCACTTCAAAAACCATGAAGAAAATTCCAAAAAGAATTAAAAACAATAAAGGATATCCAAGATATTTGTTTGTGAGCAAATCATCAATTCGCTCTCTGAAAGATTTTAAAGGCTCTCCCACTTTTGCTACATCTTCAAAGATATTCATTGTAAGAGCATGTCTTTCAGAGGATATAACAGTATCAGCGTGTCTTCCATGGCTTGCCTTAATTTCTTCTCTTATATTCTCAATTTTTTCCAGAATTTCAGGAAATTTTTTAATTTCATCAAAAAGTTCTTTATCACCTTCCAGTAATTTTACAGCAATATATCTTCTTGGAATATTTTGCAGAAACTCTGATGGGATAATTTTTTCAATTTCTTCAATTTTTTCTTCTATATCTTTGTGGAAATACTGTATTTTAGGAATAAGTTTTTTATAGTAAGTCTGTTTTACGGATGGAAAGATTTTATCAAGCCCGATTCCTTTATTTGCAACAGTTTCAATAACAGGAACTCCAAAAATTTGAGAGAGTTTCTCACTGTTGATTTCAATGCCTTTTCTGCGAGCTTCGTCTACCATGTTTAAACAGATAACCATTGGAACCTGAAGCTCTGCAACTTGAAGTGTAAGTTCAAGGCTTCTTGAGAGACTGGAGGCATCAATTACATTTACAACAACATCTGCCTGTCCGGACAAAATATATTTTCTTGACTCCAGTTCAGCCATATCAATGGCTGTGAGAGAATAAATTCCCGGTAAGTCGACTATTTCAAAGGTTTCGTCTCCAACCTTTACTTTGCTTACTGTATAATGAACTGTTTGTCCTGGAAAGTTGGCAGTTATGGTTTTATATCCTGCAAGTCCATTAAAGATTGTGCTTTTACCTGCATTGGGCTGTCCTACAAAGGCGATTTTCATTACAATTCCTCCACTTCTATCTTTGAAGCAACTCCTCTACCCAGTGCTACATCAACCCCATTTACTTCCAGAAGCACAGGACCGCCCAGAAAAGAGCTTTTTTTCAATGTCACAATATCACCAATATGTATTCCAAGGCATTGAAGGTGTTGGCGAATACCTTTTCCTCCTAAAATTTTTACAATTTTGGCTTTTTTGCCATTCTCTATATCAAGCAATGTCTTCATTGCAAGCCTCCTTATTTAAACCTTCTATAAATGGTACATATATTTTTCCAATTTTATTAGATAATTCTAATTATTGAACATAAATTCTAATTTTGTCAAGCCCCCGAATTGCCTCATTTAAAATCTACTTGAAATACCATTCGTTACAGATTCCTTTTCGCACCCACAAGGGATGCAAGGACAACACGGTGTCAAGAAAAAGGTAAAAACTCCTTTTGAATAGATTTTTATGTGATGCAATAAGCTTGACAAATAGGGAATTACTGTTATATAAAAATGGGATTTGACATGTTTATAACCAATACTTCTGAAAAGAATCTTGAAAAACGACTTAAGGAACTAATTAAGAATAGTGCTGAACTTAAATTTCTGGTAGGCTTTTTCTATTTTTCAGGTTTTAAAGTTTTATACAAGATTTTAAGGGAACTTTATGAAGAGGGCAAACTTAAAGAAGGATTTCTTAAAATCCTTGTAGGGCTTAATATTGATAGTGGAGTTTATGGTATATACGAAGGTGCAAAAAGATTAAAAGTTTTTAATTCAAACATAATTAAAGATGATTTTTTTCAATCCTTTAAAAAAGCTTTTACTTCAGCTGATCTTGATAATTCTGAGGTTTATGAACAGGTTGATTTTTTCAAAAGACTTTTTTTAGAAAATAAACTCATTATTAGAAAAACCAAAGAACCCAATCATGCCAAATTATACATATTCAGCATGGATGAAAATTCGAAGGTCATACTTCCAGGACTTTTTATAACAGGCAGTAGCAATTTAACGCGAGCAGGTCTTGAATCCCAAGATGAATTTAATGTAGAAATAAAAGATTATGGTTTTGAGGATGCAAAAAACTATTTTGACAATTTTTGGGAAAGAGCTATTGAGTTAACTCCTGAAGATGTCCAAAAACTTATAGAAATTCTTGAGAATGAAACTTTTTTCCGAAACATAACTCCTTTTGAAGCCTATGCATATTTGTTAAAAATATACTTAGATTTACATCAAGGTCTGTATCCTGTTCAAGATTTAAGAAGACTTTTACTTGAAAGGAAATACAAACCTTATGATTATCAACTTTCAGCTGTTTCTCAGGCAGTTGCTAATTGTGAAGCTCACAGTGGCTGCATTCTTGCAGATGTTGTGGGACTTGGGAAAACTATAATTGCATGTCTTACCGCCAAAGCTCTTGGTAAAAGAGGAATAGTGATTTGTCCTCCACATCTTATTGGAGATAATGCTAAAACTTCAGGTTGGAAAAAATATCTGGAAGATTTTAAACTTTGGGATTGGGAGGTATGGTCTCTTGGAAAATTGGAAGATGCTCTGAAATTTGTCAATAATAATCACGATTTTGAAATGGTCATAGTAGATGAAGCTCATCGCTTTAGAAATGAAAGAACACAAAACTACCACTACTTGAGAGAAATTTGCAGAGGAAAAACAGTTCTTCTTCTTTCCGCAACTCCCTTTAATAACAGCCCATCAGACATATTTGCTCTTCTTAAACTTTTTACTATTCCCAAAAAATCATCAATAGTTTATGATGGAGATCTTGAAGCCCGCTTTAAACAATACGAAACCGAATTCAAAAAACTGGCCTATATAAAAAAATATTGGAATTCAAGTGATCCTAAACGCAAAAGTAGAGCTCTAAGATTTTATCAAGATCTTTTCTTAAAAAAAGTAAGTTCTCTAAATTCAGAACATCTGATCGAAGTCAATCAGAGAGTAAAAAAAATTGCAAGAAAAATTCGCTCTATTCTTGAGCCTGTGGTAATAAGGAGAAATCGCCTGGATTTAAAATATTTCAAAGATAAAGAGAGAATTGAATTTCCTGAAGTAAAAGACCCAATCGAGGCTTTTTATGAATTAACAGATGAGCAACTTGAATTTTACGATAAAGTTATAAACTCATTTTACACTGTTGATGAAGGTGGAAGATTTAAAGGAGCTATTTATTTACCAATTTTATATGAAAAGGGCATCTCAAGGGATCTTTTCGACGAGCCAGAAATATATTTAGAAAAAAAGGAAGATCCTTTTCTCTATACTTATCAGAAAAGTCTTTATGATCTTATGCGAAGGCTTCTTGTTAAAAGGTTTGAAAGTAGTTTTAAAGCTTTCTATGAGAGCCTTGGGAATTTTATGAAAGTTTATGAGAAAGCTTTAGAGTTTGCTCAAAAAACCAATAAATTTATTCTTGATAGGAGGCTTATAGAGCGAATTTATGAAAAAGACGAAGAGGAAATTTTAGAAATATTAGAGAATTACAAAAAGCAATTAGAAGAGGAAAAATTGGACTCTTCTTTTTACAAAGTTTATGATATCAATAAGTTTAAATTAAGGGATGAATTCTTCAGGGATATTGAATCAGATATTCAGTTATTCAAAGAGCTAAAGGAGGAAATGGAAGATCTAAATTTACTTGAAGAAGATCCAAAGGCTCAGAAACTTGTAGAAGTTGTTAAAGAGTTTAACGAAAAGAGAAGAAAAGTTGTAATTTATACAGAATATATAGATACTGCAAAGTATCTAAAAGAAATTCTTAATGAACACTTTGGTAGTCGAGTTCTTACAGCTGCTGGAAATTTAAGCAAAACTATCATAAAAAAAATATATGCCAATTTTGATGCTCAATATAAAGAACAAAGAGATGAGTATGATATACTTCTTACAACAGATAAACTTTCAGAGGGTTTTAACTTAAACAGAGCCGGAGAGGTTATAAACTATGATATTCCCTGGAATCCTGTGAGAGTTATTCAAAGAGTTGGACGTATAAATCGTATTGCCAAAAAGGTCTATGATGAAATTTACATTGTAAACTTTTTCCCAACACAAAAAGGTGCAGACTATGTGCGGTCAAGAGAAATTGCTCAAACTAAAATGTTCATGATTCACAATGTTCTTGGTGAGGATGCCAAAATTTTTAGTCCCGATGAAGAGCCCCAGTCCTCCGAACTCTATCGGAGACTTACAACTAAGCCTCAGGATGAAGAGGAGGAAAGTTTCTATACCAAAGTGTTTAAAGAATATGACCGCATTTTAACAGAGCATCGTGAGCTTGTTGAAAGCCTAAAAGATCTCCCAAGTAGAATTAAAGTTGCTAAAACCGAATCAGAAAATGAACTTATGGTTTTTATCAAAAGAGGTAAAGACCTTTTCGTTGGATATCAAAGATACGATGAAAGAGCGGCAAAAACTACAACCTTTGAAGAAGTGTTTGAGAAAATAAAAGCCCATCCTGAAGAAAGGCAGTTACCTTTAAGCTCTGACTTCTGGGAAGTTTATCATCAAATTCTTGAAAAATCTTTTCCTGCAAAGAATGATATTAGGACATCTTCTAAAGATTTATTTGAGTCCTCTCAAAGGGCATTAAAACTAATTCTTGAAATGCCCTATGAAGAACTCAATAATTATCACTCCTTCATTTCAGATCTTATAGAAGACATAACAAGGTATCGTACGCTCTCTGAATATGTAATAGGAAAAATTGCAGATTTTGAAGATATCTGTAAAAAAATAAGAAATTATGAGCAAGAAGGAAACAAGGAGAAATTAAAAGGGCTTTTGGAAAAGCTTGTTAGCAAATTAGAAGAAATAAAATCTGAGATAGGGGAAGATTTTCTCGATAAAATTGAAAAATTCCTTAAAGAAAAGCCAGAAGAGGTAATAATTGCTATTGAAAACCAAAAGATTGATGGTAAGTCCTATGTCAAGCGATATTCTTCGTGAAGCTCTGGAGAAGTTAGTTCATAATTTTTCTTTAAAAACCTTAAAAGATGATGTTCTTTATTGGAAGTTCAAAAAATTAGATCCTCAATTTTATGAAAAGAGGCTTTTTGATTTTGAGGATGAAAAGTTCTCGGATATAAGAGAAATTTTGACGGTTAGATTAAGAGATAATAACACTTTAAAAGCCTTTGGTGTAAAGGTAGAGTATGAGCTTTCTGATAGGTCAAGCAAGAAAAGACAATTTGAGCTTGCTAAAAAAATCTTAAGAACAACAGACAACATAGGGGTTGATGCAGGTCTTTTTACCTTTTATGATTTAGAGGGAAATTTCAGGTTTTCTTTGGTTCATAAGATTTATGAACCTGGCAAAACAGCTTTCAGCTATTACAAGAGGTATACCTATTTTGTAGAAAGAGGAAGGCCATATAGAACTTTTCTTAAAGCCCTATATGAGGGAGATTTTTTCCAATTAAAAACCCTAATTTCAGCCTTTTCAACCCTTCCCCTTACCAAAGAGTTTTATACAGAGATTCAAAACTGGTATGCCTGGGCTCTAAAAAATGTCTGGTTTCCTGGGGGAGTTTCTGAGGAAAATCTAATAAGGCTTCTTACAAGGCTTATTTTTGTTTGGTTTTTGAAAGAAAAGAAGTTAATTCCTGAAGAGATTTTTGAGGAATCCTTTTTGACTAAGATAGTCAAAGACTTTGGAGAGGTTGATAATTATTACAATGCCGTTCTTCAGAATTTGTTTTTTGCAACTTTAAATAGATATCCTGAAGAGAGAGAATTTACAAAAGATGGAACCTTTTTGGAAAATAGAACGCACTATGGAGTAAAAACTCTTTATAGATACAAAAATAAACTTCTTATCTCTGAGGACGAATTTATAAAGCTTTTTAGCAAGGTTCCTTTTATTAATGGTGGCCTTTTTGAATGCTTAGATGAAGATTCCAACTATATAGATGGTTTTAGTCGTAGAGAAGACAAAAGGGCAAAGATTCCAGATTTTCTCTTCTTTTCTTCTGAAAGAGAAGTGGATTTAAGTGATTTCTATGGAGAAAAGAAGAAGGCAAAAGTTAGAGGGCTTATTAATATTTTAAAAGATTACAACTTTACTGCAGATGAATCCTCGCCTATTGATGTAGAAGTTTCTCTTGATCCAGAACTTTTAGGACATATATTTGAAAATCTTCTTGCTTGTTATAATCCAGAAACTCAAACTACTGCAAGAAAAGCAACAGGCTCCTATTATACTCCCAAAGAAATTGTTGATTTTATGGTTGAAGAAGCTCTTCTTGAATACTTTAAGACAAAAACAGCTATTGATGAAGAAAAACTTAAGAAAATTCTTTCTTACGAAGAAAGAGAGGTAGGTTTGACTCCCTTTGAAAAAGATAATTTAATAAAGGCTATAGATTCTCTTAAAGTTATAGATCCTGCAGTTGGCTCTGGTGCTTTTCCAATGGGAGTAGTTCATAAATTAGTCCATGTTTTGAGTAAAATAGATCCGGATAATAAATTATGGTATGAACTTCAATTTAATAAAGCTTTACTGGAAGTTGAGAAGGTTTTGAAAATAGATAATAAAGAGGAGAGAGAAAATTTACTCAAAGAAGTGAATGAAATCTTTGATGAATCTATAAATTATCCAGATTATGCAAGAAAACTTTATATTATTGAGAATTCCATCTATGGTGTTGATATTCAACCTATAGCTATTCAAATATGTAAGTTAAGATTCTTTCTGAGCTTATTGATAGACCAAAAGGTTGATTTTAATAAACCCAATTTTGGGATTAGACCCCTTCCTCACTTAGAGACTAAATTTGTTTCTGCAGATACCTTGATTAGTCTTGAAAGACCTAAGCAACTTGCGCTTATTCCACAGGAAATTGAAAAACCCAAAGAGGATTTGAAAACCTTACATAAAAAATTTTTTAGAATAAAAAATCGCAAAGAGAAAAAGAGAATTGAAAATAAAGCCAAAGAAATAAGAGAAGAAATAAAGAGTTTACTTATTAAATCTGGCTGGCCTGAAACTTCAGTTCAAAAGATAGTAGAAATTGATATTTTTTCGCAAATGGCAAAAGCGGATTGGTTTGATTCAGAATGGATGTTTGGGGTAGAGGATGGCTTTGACATAGTGATAGGCAACCCGCCTTATGTGAGGCAGGAGAGGATCAAGGAATTAAAGCCAATTCTTCAACAGCAAGGGTACAAGGTATTTGCATCGACAGCAGACATTTATGTTTATTTTTATGAAAAAGGCTATAACTTGCTTTTGCCACAAGGTATCCTTTGTTTTATTTCAAGCAACAAATGGATGAGGGCAAAGTATGGAGAGAAATTAAGAAAGCTTCTTAAAGAAAACACAAAAGTTTTAACCCTCGTTGATTTTAGTGGTTACCCTGTATTTGAACAAACTGTTGATACAAACATAATACTGTTTCAAAAAGCAAAACCAGATGATAACCACAAAGTGAAATTTGTAAATGTAGGTAAAGTTGATGGTGATGTAATTGAATATATCAGTAAAAATCAAAACACAATCCCACAACAAAAACTCTCTGAAAATGCCTGGACACTTGCTGATGAAAAGGTTTTAGCACTCAAAGAAAAGATAGAAAAGATTGGAAAGCCATTAAAAGATTGGGATGTAAAAATTTACTTTGGAATAAAAACAGGCTTTAACGAGGCATTTATAATTGATACAGAAACAAGAAACAGGATTTTGGCTAACTGCAAAACAGAAGAAGAGAGAAAAAGAACAGAAGAGATAATAAAACCAGTTTTGAGAGGAAGGGATATAGAAAGGTGGAGATACAAGTGGGCAGGATTGTGGTTGATATATATACCTTGGCATTTTCCATTACACAAAAATCAAAATATTACAGGAGCTTCTGAATTAGCAGAAAGTGAATTTAGAAAGAAATATCCAGCTTTATACAGTTATTTACTTCAATATAAAGATGGACTTATGCAAAGGAACAAAGAAGAGACTTGCAAAAGGTATGAGTGGTATGCTTTACAAAGATGGGCATCAGACTACTACCCCGAATTTGAAAAGGAAAAGATTGTGTGGCAGAGGGTGACACAACAATTTTCATTTTGTTTTGTTCCAAAAGGTTTATACATTCTTGATTCGATGGCTTTTATGACTGGAGAAAATTTAAGATTTTTATTGGGAATTTTAAATTCAAAATTAGTTGATTTTTATGTCAAAACATACGTCCATCAATATGCTGACACGGGCTTTTTATTGTCAAACCAGTATGTTGAAAGAATTTTCATTCCCCCCATCACCCCCCCAAAACCATCACATAGTCAAAGAGATAGAAAATCTCGTCTCCCAAATCCTCTCCCTCACCCAATCTCCGGACTACGAAACAAATCCACAAAAACAAGCAAAAGTCAAAGAACTTGAAAAAGAAATAGATAAATTGGTTTATAAACTCTATGATTTAACAGAGGAAGAAATAAAAATAATTGGAGGGGCAAGAAATGAATGGTAGAAAATGGAAATTAGATGATCAAACAAAAGCTGAAAAAACTTTTAAAATTTCTATTCATTTCTCCTTCTTTGAAAATAAGTATTCTTAGCGGTCTTTTGCCACTGGAGGTTAAAGGGAAAATTTTAGAGGATTATCTGGCATTAGTTTTTGTTAAAGATTTTTAGAAAAAAAGGGAGAGACATCATGGAGGCGTTGAAGTGATGTATGCGAAGATATAGGTTTGCGCATACCCACTTGACTTTTTTTTAATTCTGTTTTTTAATAGATAACGATTAACATGTTCAACTGGGATTGGCAAACAAAGGAAAAATTAGTATGTGATGTGAACGACTGGAAAAACAGATTCAATTTTGTCCATGAATTTGTCCCAAGTCCTGATGGAGAAAAGATTGCTGCAGTTGTTGAAATTGAAGACAAAAAGGTTACGCCATGCATAAATGGAAAAACATGGGATGACACATTTGAAAGAGTTTGTTTTTTAAGGCTTATTCCTGATGGTTCTGTTACCTGCCTTGTTTTGAAGAATTATGAATGGACAATGGCAAAGGATGAGGTTTTGCTTGATGAAACTTTTGATTATGCATGGAATCTTCAGTTCAGCAAAGATGCATCATGCGCAGCCTTTAATATAAAAAAAGGAGATTCCTATGGAGCCTGTGTAAATGGAAAGGTTTGGGATAATCTCTTTTTTGATGCGAGGGATTTATTTATCTCACCTGATGCCAAAAAAACAGCCTGCTATGTAAGGACAAAAAATCCTCAGGTGCTTGATATATTTAGTTTTAAAGAAGGAGTATGGACAGTTGCAGTTAATGGAGTTCCGTGGGATAAAAACTTTATTTCTGTTTTTGGATTAACTTTCAGTCCTGATGGGAAAAGGATTGCTGCTACAGTCAGGCTTTCCCAGCAGGAATTTACAGTGGCAGTTGATGGAGCTCTGTGGAAGGAGATTTTTCCTAATGCATGGGAGCCTGCTTTCATCAATGAAAATGATGTATGCGTTCCTGTTAAAACAGATAAAGGATGGACACTGGTTTTGAATGGAAAACCTTTATGGGATAAGTATTTTGTCCAGCTATGGAATCAGAGAGTTAGTCCTGATGGGAAAAGGATTGCAGCAGTTGTTGCCACAGAGTTTGGAAAATGGACAGTAGCTGTTGACGGAGTTGCATGGACAAAGACATTCTCTCAGGCTGTTCTGCCTCCTCAATTCAGTCCTGATGGTAAAAAAGTAGCATCTGTTGTAAGGGAAAACAATTTATGGACAGTGGCTGTTGACGGAATTGCATGGAGCGAAGGCTTTGAAAGAGTATGGACACCCCAATTCAGCCCTGATGGTTCTCACATTGTTGCAAAAGTAGAAAGGGACGGAGTTTTCTTTATAGTGCTTGATGGAAAGATTGGAAAGGATGTTTTTGAGATGCTGTGGGAGCCTGTTTTCAGTCCTGATGGAGAAAAAATTTTAGTAAGATGTCTCAAAAATGGAAAGTATTATAGAAAAATTTTTACAATTGGAGAGATTTTAAGATAATGGAGCAGTTTTTCAGAGATCCATCAATTTATACACTGGCGAGAGGTCCACTTGTCTGGCTTGCCTTTGTGATGTTTTTTGCCGGGATATTTTATCGTGTTTATCACAGCATTCAGCTTGCAAAAAAAGAAAAGGTAATATATCCTTATCTGAGCTTTAAATACACTCTTCGTTCTATCATTCATTGGCTTATACCCTTTGGAAGTATAAGTATGAGAAGACATCCATGGTTTACATTGCTGACTTTTGTTTTTCACATATGCGTTATTTTAACTCCTTTATTTTTAGCCGGTCATATCGAGCTGTGGTATGACTCATGGAAGATTAGCTGGTGGAGTTTGCCTCAGTCCCTGGCTGATGCAATGACATTGCTTGTCATATTTGCTATAATTCTGCTTGTTATCCGTAGAATAATTCAACCAGATGTGAGATTTCTTACTGGTAGGGAGATTATATGGCAATTATTATTGTAGCTGCACCTTTTATAACAGGATTTCTTGCCCATTATGAGCTTTTCTTTGAGTATAGAATAATGCTTACGATTCACATGATTACGGGAGAAATCATGCTTGCTACTATTCCTTTTACGAGACTCAGCCACATGTTTTTCTTCTGGCTCATAAGGACTCATATTGGAAGTGAGTTTGGTGCAGTAAGACATTCAAGGGATTATTGATATGACAGAGTTTGTTAGAAAGACAGTAGCAGACATAGGAATTGACAAAACCTTAGAAGAAATTGATGAAGTTAGAATAAAAAAGGCTATTGATTGGGTTTTAAAAAGAGAAGCCTCTGCAAGGCTTAAAGTCTTTGTAGATACCTGTGTTAGATGTGGAATGTGTTCTACTTCCTGTCATCATTATTTATCCCATGATAATGATCCAACCTATGCACCTGCAGCCAAAGTAAAGCAAACAATATGGGATATACTCAATAAAAATGGCAATGTTGGTAAGGAGGACATAAAAAAATATGCAAGAATTGCCTTCTCTGAATGCAATCTTTGCCGGAGATGTGTTCAGTTCTGTCCCTTTGGTATTGATATTGCTTATTTAATTAGCCTTGTAAGAAGAATATGTTGCCTTATTGGCGCAGTTCCTCAGTATATTCAGGATCAGGCATTGAGTCACATGCAGACAACAAATATGTTGTGGTTTAGACAGGATGAATGGCTTGATACAGTTCAATGGCTTGAAGATGAACTGAGGGCAGAAATTAAAAATGCAAGAATTCCAGTGGGTAAAAAAGACGCTGAAATTCTTTATCTTGCCCATGGACTTGAGGCAAAATACATGACTGGGCTTCTTGCTAACATGGCAAAGATAATGAATGTGGCAAAGGTTGACTGGACAATGCCTGATTGTGATGGATGGGATTATACAAACAAATCTTTTTATGCTCAGGATCATGAAACTTTTCAGAAAGTGGTGAGAACTCACTATGAAGTTGCCTTTAAATTGAATGTTAAGAGAATTGTTATGGGAGAGTGCGGACATGCCTACAGAACAGGCATATATGAAGGAACAAGACTTATTGGCTGGAAGGAAAATCCAATTCCCTATCTATATGGTGTTGAGTTCTTCTACGAACTCTTAAAAAACAACAGAATAAAAATCAGCCAAAAAATTAAAGAACCTGTAACATTGCAGGATCCCTGTAATATCATCAGATATAGAGGACTAAGAGAAAAACTCAGATATATTGTAAACAGTCTTTGCGAAAACTTTATAGAGATGTCGCCAAAAGATGACCATAACTACTGTTGTTCTGCTGGCGGAGGAATGATTGATGCGGGTCCGCCATGGAAGATGGCAAGAATTGAAGGCGGTAGAATAAAGGCAGAACAGATAAAAGACACAGGAGCAAAAATAGTGATTGCACCATGTCATACCTGTCATAAGGGAATTGAAGACTTAAATGACTATTACAAGCTTGGAGTTCATGTAAAGTTTTTAACAGACATGATTGCAGAGCAAATGGAAATTCCTGAAGAGATGAGAGCATGAGGAAAATTGGGTTTATAGGAATTTTGCTGTTTGTAGTTTTCTCTGGATTAGGTATCTATGCTTCGCTGTCTTCAGAACCTGTCAGTAAAAGCCCAGAGGCAGGTAAAGATATTATCGCAATTGCACATAAAGAAATATTTTGGCAGACTTGAATATGGCACGGTCTTATTTGAACATCAAAAGCATGTTGAAGCTCTGACAAAGGCTTTTAAAAAGCCTGATGAAAGAATTTGTCAGGATTGTCATGTTCAGGACAAATTCGGTGAATTTTCCTTTGAGTTTCCTAAAAACATTGATAGAAAGGATTCTTCACTGCTTAAGAATGCCTATCATGAGCAGTGCCTGAGATGTCATCAAAAATTAAGCTTTGAAAAAATTAAAACAGGGCCTGTAATTCTCTCCTGCAGGGAATGCCATAAGAAAGAAAATGATGATATGATAGTTAAACATCCTTCAGTGGAGTTTGATTTTTCCCTTCATGACAAACATGTGAAAAAACATAAAAAAAGACTGTAGTCTTTGCCATCATATATATGACATTGAAGAGAAAAACAAAGAACTTGCACTGGTATATGAGAAAGGAACTGAGCAGTCCTGTTATTACTGTCATGATTTAAATAAGAAGAAAGGACCGGAACTTTCAAAAATAGTAAAAATAGCAAAACAGGACAATTGGAATATTGAAAGAGCCTTTCACAGCTTGTGTTTAAACTGTCATTTACATAATAAGTTAGAGGCTAAGGAAGCAGGACCACTAAAGTGTTCAAAGTGTCATACAGGAAAATATAAAACAATTGAGGAACTTAAAGATATTCCAAGACCTGAAAGGGATCAGCCAAAGATTGCCTTCATAAACATTGAAGAAGCAAAAATGAAAGGAGTTTCGTTTGATCATGAGTTTCACGAAAAGAATAATAAGACATGTAGAAGCTGCCATCATGAAACACTAAAAAGTTGTAGAGAATGTCATAATTTAAAAGGCAAACAGGAAGGTGGATTTGTAAATATTCTTACAGCCTATCATTCGCAAAACTCGCAGATGAGCTGTCAGGGCTGTCATAGAAATTTAACCAGTAAGAAAGAATGCATTGGCTGTCATTACTTTATTGCACCAGTTAAAACAGAGGTGGCAAACAAAGAAATATGTAGCAGATGCCACAGTGGTAAAAAAGAGATTGAAAAGGTTGCTCCATTCATTGTTTCACCTCAAAAAGTGAAGGAAGAAGTTGCGATAAAACATATTGAAAAGGAGTTTAATCCTGTTAAGATGCCTCATTATAAAATGGTAAAAAAACTTGCAGAAATATCAAATCAAAGCAAGGTTGCAACATATTTCCATAAGGATTTAAATACAATTTGTAAAGGTTGTCATCATAAAAGTAAAGAAGAAGCCGAAGCAAAGACAGCACCTCTTTGTGTTAGTTGCCACAGTGTATCATTTGACTCTCAGGTGCCTGCAAGACCAAGACTTCAATCTGCTTATCATGGAATGTGTATTAGTTGTCATGAAAACATGGAGTTACAGAAACCAAAAACCTGCACTGATTGTCATGAAAGAAAAGGAGGGATATAAAAATGTACATCCTTGAACAGCTTTTTTCTCATCATGGAGCTGAGTATGCCATTGCTGTGCTTTCAATATTTGCATTTATTGTTATTGTGGGAATGCTAAGGGAAAGGAAAAGATATTGAGTTTATGGAGTACCACGGTATGAAAAGAAGAGAATTTTTAAAGAGGATATTGACAATTGCAGGAATTAGTCTGATTGGTGGAAAAGGAAATGTTTACGGAGAATCACCTTCAGATTTATCTCAGAGAGCTGTGAAATCAACAGGTAACATTGCAAATAGAAAGAATTGGTTAAAATATGAAGCATTAAAAGACAAGCAAAAGCCAAAGGAGCCCTATGCTGTGCTTGTTGACCTTACAAAATGTATTGGATGCAGAAGATGTGAATGGGCATGCAATGAATGGAATAAAAATCCGAATAAGCCAATTAAAGAGTTTGAGGAATCAAAAGATAAAAAACCTTCAGTCTTTGATAAAATACGAAGAACCTCTGCTGGAGCATTTACAGTTGTTAATAGATTTTACGAAAATGGTCGCCCTGTTTATGTAAAAAAACAATGCATGCATTGCACTGAACCTGCCTGTCAGGCTGCATGTTTTGTAGATGCCTTTAAGAAAACTCCTCATGGAGCAGTGCTTTATAATCCTTCTTTATGCGTGGGCTGTCGTTACTGCATGATTGCATGTCCTTTTGATATTCCAGCTTATGAATACTATGATCCAATTACACCCCAGATTACAAAGTGCACAATGTGCTTTGATAGAATAACAGAGTCTCAGATTCCTGCTTGTGTAGAAATATGTTCTGCTGATGCTTTAAGATTTGGACCAAGAAATGAGATGCTGAAGCTTGCCTATGAGACAATAAATAAAAATCCTGAAAGATATATACCTCATGTTTATGGAGAGCATGAAGCAGGTGGAACAAACTGGCTTTATATTTCAGGAGTTTCATTTGAAAAATTAGGATTTCCAAAGCTTGACAAAAATCCTATTCCATCTTACAGTAAAAATTTTCTATTTACAGTAAAGGTGCTTGAGATTATTGCTGCAGCACCACTTGTTTGGGGAGCCTATTACATGATTTCAAAAAACAGAAAGAAAAAAGAATCACAGGATGTGCAGAGCAATGAGAAACAATAGCTGGTTTAAGGAAAAAATACTTTTGGGAATGGACTTTAAAGAGTATGTTTCAAAACATGCTACATTGCCATTTTTCATTGCCTTTTTAATTCTTGCCTTTTCTTTTTATTCAATGGCATACAGGCTCCTTTATGGACTTGGTCCTGCAACAAATCTCTCTGATACATATCCATGGGGATTGTGGATTAGCTTTGACATTCTTGCAGGAATTGCCCTTGCAGCACCGGGACTTACAGTAGGCACAGCAGTTTATCTCTTCGGCCTAAAAGACTACAAAAAATTTGCTCGTCCAGCAATTCTTTCAAGTCTTCTTGGTTATGTTTTTGCAGTCTTTGCATTGATGTTTGACCTTGGTAGATACTACCGTGTTCCCTATGTAATTGGCTGGTCATGGGGATTAAATTCAATACTGTTTCTCATAGCACCATCTAAGATTCATCCTCTCTGGTATTCGGCATTACTGCCGTTGTTTTTCCTCATCTCTGCAGTTTTTGCTGGAATTTCAATGGTCATAATTGAAAGCACTATATCACATAAAATCTTTAAAGAATACATAAAAGAGTTTGATGAAAAAGACTTCGATAGAAAGACAATAGGGCTTGCTAAGGCTCTTGTTGTATCGCTTTTTGTATATTTAATTCTTAAAATTCTTGACCTTACCCATTACGATAACTGGCATTATCTAAATACTGATTATGGCTACTGGTATCTTTTTGAAATTGTCGGATTTGTAATGACTCCTGCATTGATTTTAATAAATGCAATAAAAACAAATAATGCTAAAGTAGTTAGAGTAATAGCCTTTGTCGTTGCTTTTGGAGTAATTGTTAATCGTTTTAATGTAAGTCTCATTGCCTACAACTGGTATATTCCTCTTTCTGATAAATACTATCCTACCTGGATGGAAGTGGCGCTCTCTCTGGGAGTTGTTACATTAATAATTCTTTTTTATAGATTCATTGTCAGAAGAATGCCTATTTTGTCATAGAGTTTACATTTTTAACGGTTCATACTTTATCTTTGATATTCTTTGACCTACCATTTCAATAACTTTGAAAACTTTACCATTAACATTTACAGTGTCACCAACGCGGGGAATTCTTTGAAGAGCTGTAAGAATAAATCCTCCAAGAGTATCATACTCTTCTGATTCTTCAATTTCTATTCCATAGTCTTCTTTTAAATCTCTTATTGAGATGGTTGCATCAATTATCATTGAACCATCTGCAAGCATTATTACAGGCATTTCAGTATCATACTCATCTCGTATCTCACCTACCAATTCTTCAATAATATCCTCAAGAGTTACAAGACCAGTTACAATACCGTATTCATCAACAACCAATGCCATATGAACTCTTTTTTTCTGCATCTCTTTAAGAAGAATGTTAATTTTCATTGTTTCAGGAACAAACATTGGAGGCTTTAGAAGTCTTTTTATATCCAGTGTTTCTGGATTTTTAATAAGTGCATTATAAAAATCCTTTGCATGAAGTATTCCTCTGATGTCATTTAAGTCTTTTCCCAGTGCAGGATATCTTGAAAACTTTTCATCCATGATAATCTTTTTAATCTCATCAATGCTCATGTAAATACTAACAGTAACCATTTGAGGAGCCGGGACCATTATTTCTTTAACTGTTATTTCACTAAAACTAAATGCACTGTGAATGAGTTGACGCTCTTCAGGTTCAAATATGCCTTTTTCTTCTCCCTCTTCAATTAGAAGCTTTAATTCTTCTTGAGAAATAAAGCCTCTCTGGGAAAATGCTTTGAGTCCAAAGGGTTTGAGAACAAAATTTGTGCTAATAGTGAGAATTTTTACAAAAATAAATGTTAATTTTGAAAACTTATCGATAAATTTTGCAGTTTTTAAACTTACCCAATCAGGATGAACAAGAGCAATGGACTTTGGAATTAGTTCACCGAGTACTACTAAAAAGTAGGTAACTAATATGACAACTATAGCTAAAGAGATTGCTTCAGCAGAAACTTTTAAAAAATTGAATGGTAGAAGTTCAATCAATGGTTTTATATTTTCTACTGCATAAGCACCTGCCAGAGCTGAAGCAAGGCTGCCTATAAGGGTAATTCCAACTTGAATTGTCGCAAGGAATTTATCTGGATTTTCTTTGAATTTTTTAACTATTTCAGCATTTGGATTTTTTTCTTCAATTAGCTGTTTAAGTCTTGATCTTCTTAATGTAACAACTCCAATTTCAGCTGCAGCAAAAAAACTGTTTAAAATAATCAAAAAAAATATTAAAAAAATTTCGTTCATATTGTTGAAATTTTTTTAGCCAGTGCCTCTGCTACCTCCTGTGTTCCTGCTGGTGGATTTGGATCATCAGGTGATTTCATATCATAGGTTACAAATTTTCCTTCTTCTATGATTTCTGCTACAGCTTTTTCTATTTTGTTAGCAGCCTCTGTTTCACCAAGATGTTTTAACATCATAACTGCACTTAATATTATTGCAAAAGGATTTACTTTATTCAATCCTTTATATTTTGGTGCACTTCCATGAGTGGGCTCAAAAACAGCATATTCATCACCAATGTTTGCACCTGGTGCCAGTCCAAGTCCTCCAATTAATCCTGCTGCAAGGTCACTTATAATGTCTCCATAAAGATTTGGTAGTACAAGCACATCATAAAGCTCTGGTTTTTGAACGAGTTGCATACACATGTTATCCACTATTTTATCTTCAAACTCTATGTCTGGATAACTGGTTGCTACCTGTCGTGCAACTTCAAGGAAAAGTCCGTCAGTGTATTTCATAATATTTGCTTTGTGCACAGCAGTAACTTTTTTTCTTCCGTTTTTTCTTGCATATTCAAATGCAAATCGGACAATTCGATCTGTTGCAAAAACTGAAATTGGTTTAATACTTATTCCAGAATCCTGTCTTATTCTTTTTCCTGTTTTTTCTTCAATAAATTTAATCAACTGAAGAGTATCAGCTTCATCTTTCTTAAATTCAATTCCTGCGTAAAGGTCTTCAGTGTTTTCTCTTATTATGACAAGATCGATATTTTCATATTTTGTTCTTGCACCTTTAAAGCTTTTGCAAGGTCTTACACAGGCATAAAGGTCTAAAGCCTGCCTGAGGGTGACATTTACACTTCTGAAACCTGTTCCAACAGGTGTTGTTATTGGTCCTTTTATTGCTATTTTATTTTTTTTAATTGAATTTATTACTCTATCTGGTAGAGGATTTCCCTCTTTTAAATAAACTTCCTCACCAGCATTCTGAATCTCCCAGTTAATTTTTACTCCTGTGGCTTCTACAACTCGCATCATTGCTTCTGATATTTCAGGACCAATTCCATCTCCTGGAATGAGTGTGATAGTATACATTTATCAGTCCTCCTTATGGTGTTACTGTAAGAATCTGCCTGACGATGTCAGGATACTGGGCTATAAACCTAAGCTCATCATCAGTGAGAGGTTTCTGAGTATGTAAATTTGCATACTGAACAAGTTCAAGTATTTTTCTTGCTTCATTGTCATCATGAAATTCTATGCCAAGCTTGCTGTATACATATCTGAATCCTTTTATTCCACCGTATTCTCCAGTGGTGATAATCCTTCCTGTTTCAAGAAGTTCTGGCTCTCCACGACCAACATCTTCTGGAGAGTAAAGTTCGTAATTGGCTCTGTCTTTTAAAACTCCATCAGCATGAATGCCTGATTCATGAGCAAATGCATTTGCACCAGTGCCTGGCTGATTTATAGGAATTGGAATATTAAAAGCATAGGAGGCGTATTTTGCAATCTTCCATGCCATTTTAAGATTAACATGTTCATCAAGAGGACACTTTTCTTTCAGTCCATGGGAAAACTTCAGAGCAAGAATTGTTGAGACTAAATCAGCATTGCCAGCTCTTTCACCATATCCATTTACTGTTGTATTTATGTAACTGTCTACTCCTGCTTCTACTGTAGCCTGAGCTCCTGCTACAGAGACTGCTTCTGCCATGCCAAGGTCATTATGACAGTGCATTTCAATGGGGAATTTTGTTGCCAGAGCAAGAGTATGAATTCTTTCATAAATTGTAATGGGGTCTTCGCATCCCAGTGTATCACAATAGCGGAATCTATCTCCACCTGCTTCTTTACCTGCAAGAATAAATTCAATGAGTCTGCTGAGTTCGGTACGAGAGGCATCTTCTGCATTAAATCCTACTGTTTCTGCTCCAAGTTCTTTAGCAAGTTTTACAGCATTATACATGCTTTTTACTATATCATCCCATGTTTTTCTTCCCTGAAACTTACCCTGTATCATAATTTCAGATGTAGAGATTGAAAGATTTAAGTGTTTAAGTTTTGGGCAGTTTTTAAATGCTAACTCCACATCTTCAGGAATAGCTCTTGCCCAGCCTTCAAGATGAATTCTTTTAAAAACTCCCATCTCAGCAAGTTCAAGATTGGCATTAATGTAATTAATTTCATGTTTTAGGGTAGGGAATCCAATTTCACTCTGATAAACGCCCATCTCATCAAGATATAAATTAAGCATTGTTTTTGAAAGCTTTGGAAGCAGTATTCTTGAAGTCTGAACGCCATCTCTATTTGTTACATCAATAAGATAAACTTTTGGCTTGTCTGCCATTTAATCCTCCTTTTTTGAAAATTTGTTATTTTCTTTGTGATATTTCTCTTGGAATGGCTACTTTACCTGTTCTAACAAATTCTTTTATTCCAAAGGGTTTCATAAGTTCTATAAAAGCCTGAATCTTTTTTTCATCTCCTGTGACTTCTATTGTATATGTTGTAGGCCCTGAATCAACAACTCTTCCACGAAATATTTCAACTGTTTTTAATACCTCAAGTCTATTTTCCTTTCTTGGTGCTATTTTAATTAAAACCATTTCTCTTTCTACATGATCTATTTCTGTTAAATCAACTACTTTTATAACATCAACAAGTCTGTTAAGCTGTTTTGTAATTTGTTCAATAACTCTATCATCACCTGTTGTTACGATTGTCATTATTGATATTTGAGGATCAATTGTTTCTCCAACTGAAAGACTTTCTATATTATAACCTCTGCCACTGAACAATCCTGCAATTCTTGCCAGAACTCCAAATTTGTTTTCTACTAAAACAGAAATTGTGTGTCTCACTTTTTCCTCCTATTTGACCGCTTTCAGCTTGCGCTCTTTTTTCTTTTCTTCCAAAATCATTTGATCAATAGGAGCTCCAGGTGGCACCATAGGATAAACCTTTTCCTTCCAATCAACAACAAAATCCATAAATACTGGCTTTCTTATTGATAAAGCTTCTTTTATTACAGGTTCTACTTCACTTGGTTTTGTTGCTCTTAATCCCACTGCACCGTAAGCTTCGGCAACTTTTACAAAATCTGGTGCTGTGCTTAAATAAGTATGAGAGTATCTTTCATTATAAAAAAGCTCTTGCCATTGTCTTACCATTCCAAGATAGCTGTTGTTTAATATGGCAACCTTTACAGGTAAATCATAAACAACAGCTGTTGCCAGTTCTTGAATATTCATCTGAATACTTCCGTCTCCTGCTATATCAATCACTGTCATCTGAGGAAATGCAAGTTGAGCACCAATTGCTGCAGGAAAACCATATCCCATTGTGCCAAGTCCACCTGATGTTACAAATCTGCGAGGTTTGTCAAATTTATAAAACTGTGCTGCCCACATCTGATTCTGACCAACCTCTGTTGTAATAATTGCGTCTCCTTTTGTAATCTCATATATCTTTTCAATAACATACTGAGGTTTTATAACTTCTGGGTCAAATTCGTATGTAAGAGGTTTTTCCTTTTTCCATTGATTTATCTGTTTAAGCCATGCCTTTCTTACTTCTTCCCACTGAGGCTTTATTTCTTCTTTGAGAATCTTGTTTAATACCTGAAGCACTCTGCTAACATCTCCAACTATGGGAATGTCAACTCTTACATTTTTACGAATTGATGTAGGATCAATATCTATATGAATAATTTTTGCCTGAGGAGCAAAAGCATCTGTTTTTCCTGTGACTCTGTCATCAAATCTCATTCCAATTGCGATTATTAGATCCGAGTTCTGCACTGCCATGTTTGCGTAGTAAGTGCCATGCATTCCAAGCATTCCCAGCGAAAGCTCATGAGTGCGCGGAAAGCTACCAAGTCCCATAAGGGTGTTTGCAACAGGAATTTGTGTCATCTCTGCAAGCTCTTTTAAATGTTCATGAGCTTCAGAAATAATACAACCTCCTCCAGCAATAATTACAGGTTTCTTCGCTTTAGCAATTTCTTGTGCTGCTTTTTTTATCATATAAATATTGCCTTCGTAAGTTGGGTTATAGCTTCTTATGTGAACTGTCTCTGGCCAGATAAACTCTGCCTTGCCCTGGGTTACATCCTTAGGAAGGTCGACAAGAACAGGTCCTGGTCTTCCTGTAGTTGCAATATAGAAGGCTTCTCTTATCTGTTTTGCCAAATCTTTAACATCTTTTACAAGGATGTTGTATTTTGTGCAGGGTCTTGTAATTCCTACAATATCTGCTTCCTGAAAAGCGTCATTTCCAATAAGAAATGTTGGCACCTGACCTGTAAAAATAACAAGAGGGACAGAGTCCATATAAGCAGTTGCTATACCTGTGACAGTATTTGTTGCACCAGGACCACTTGTTACCAATACAACCCCTGGTTTCCCACTTACTCTTGCATATCCATCAGCAGCATGGGTGGCTCCCTGTTCATGCCTTGTAAGAATTAGCTTTATATCTGGATCATCGTAAAGAAGGTCAAAGATATCAAGAATTACTCCTCCGGGGTATCCAAAAATATGTTTTACCCCCTCTCTCTTAAGGCACTCAATTAAAATTTCTGCACCTTTCATCTTTGCCATGGCTATATCCTTATTTTATAATTTTTAAACAATAGAATACCACAATAATTTTTATCTAATCAATATATCAAGCATTTTTATGCTTTTGAATACCTCTTCAGGCGTATGGGCTTCAATTGTGTAAATACAATTTTTATTTTTCAATAATTTAAAAAATTTTTCAAATTCAAAGCAGCCACTTCCAATAGAAAGATGTTCATCAAATTTTTTATTGTTATCATGAAGATGAAGCTCTACAATGTAATCATTCAAACATGCAAGCCATTCATCAATGCTCTTTTTTGAAAAAAGATTAAAATGTCCTGTATCAAAACATACTCCAAAATAAGGTGAAGAAAGTTCTTTCATAAGCATTAGAAGATTTTCAGGTTCTTCTTCAAAAATGTTTTCTATGGCGATTTTAATATTCAGTTGTTCAGCTCTTGGTAAAATTTTTTCCCATGTTTTAAGGCTTGCCTCAAGCCAGACTTCTACTTTAAAGGCATACTTCCATTTTTCATAGCCTGAATGAAAAACTATTGATACTGGATTTAATATCTCAGCAATATCAAAAACTTGATTAAATCTTTCTATGGTCACTTCTCTTACCTTTGAATCAACTGCACCAGGAGATAAATCCATAAAAGGTGCGTGGAAAGATAATGCAGGCTCATAGAATAGAGTTTTTTTAAGTTTTTCTGTATCCTTTGTAGTAATACAATCAAGTGATTGAGAGTCAAAATATATTTCAAGGTTAAGTTTTTCTTTCTGAATGGTATCAATGTAATTATAAATTTTGTTATATGGCACATGGATATGTATGTTTTTCATTTATGTGGATTTTTCCTCTGATTTTTTGGAATTTGTATTTGAATTGGAAGAGCCATTTCCTGAGTTGTTTTTTCTTGCATAGTCTGTTACATACCAACCACTTCCCTTTAAAATAAAAGAAGACTTGGATATAAGTTTTTTAAGTTCTCCTCCGCAAACAGGACAATTTTTTAAGGGTTCTTCGCTAAATTTCTGAATGACTTCGTGAACTTTGTGGCATTTCATACATTCATACTCATAAATTGGCATTTAACTAAACACCTCCTTCATGAAAATGTTGATAGATTTTATTTTAAAATATCTTTGTTTATTTTTGGTATAATTAAGTAAAAATTTTTTAAGGAGGATTCAGGCATGAAAGTCCTTGTAACTGGTGGAGCCGGTTTTATAGGAAGTGATTTTGTAAAACTGGCTGCGAGAAAAGGCTGGAAAGTTACTGTTGTTGATAAATTGACTTATGCAGGGGATATGGAAAGACTTAAACCAATTCAAGACAGAATAGATTTCTATAATGTAGATATTCTTAACAAAGAAGAATTAAGAAAAATATTTGAAAAACATAAACCCAAAGTAGTATTACATTTTGCAGCTGAGACAAATATAGACAGATCAGTCATAGAGCCGAGCATTTTTATGGAAACAAACATTATAGGTACTATATATCTTCTTGAGCTTGTTAAAGAATTTGAAGTAGAAAAATTTATAAATATTACTTCTTATGAAGAATATGGGAATATTAAAGAAGGAGAAAGAGATGAAGATTGTCCTTTAAATCCTCGTTCTCCCTATGCTGTAAGTAAAGCATCAGCAGATATGCTTGGGCAGGTTTACTGGAGAGCATTGAAAGTTCCTGTTATTACTTTAAGACTTTGCAGTATTTACGGTCCATGGCAGAATCCTGAAAGACTTATACCTATGACAATACTTAAGGCTTTGCGAAATGAGCATATTCCGGTTTATGGTACAGGCGATATAATCCGAGAATGGTTATATCTTTGTGATTGTATAAGAGCAATCTTTGCAGTCTTAGAAAAGGGCAACCCAGGAGAAGTCTACAATGTGGGAAGTGGAGAAAGATTTCAGGTCATAGATATTGTAAAACAGATACTAAAAATGCTTGAAAAACCAGAAACTCTAATAAAATTTATGCCTGACCGTCCAGGGCATGAAAGAAGAATTGCCATTTGTAGTGAAAAAATTAAAAACAAAACAGGCTGGTTACCATTAACAAAGCTTGAATCAGGATTAAAATATACAGTAGAGTGGAATTTAAATAACAGGACATGGCTTTTTAAAAAGTTGTTTTATTATGAAGACTTATGGAGCAGGTTATACAAAGAAGAATAAATTACTATATCGGCACATCAGGCTGGCAATACGGACACTGGAAAGGAATTTTTTATCCTGAACAATTAAGATATTCAGAATGGTTGTCTTATTATTGCAGGCATTTCTCAACTGTAGAAATAAATGTAACTTTTTATAGAGACGTACGACCTTCAACATTTCAAAAATGGTATACTCTCACACCAGAAGATTTTCTATTTTCAGTAAAACTTTCAAGGCAGATAACACATTTTAAAAGACTTAGAGTGGATAAAAATTTGCTGAACAGTTTTATTGAAAAGTATGCTTCTTTAAAAGAAAAATTGGGTATCATTTTAATTCAACTCCCGCCTGGATTAAAATTTGATGAATCTCTGTTTAATGATTTTGTCTCGTTGATTGACAAAAAATATAGATATGCAATTGAGGTTAGAAATAAAACCTTTATAAACGATAATTTCTTTGAAATTTTGAAGCAAAATAACATAGCGTTCTGTATAGCAGATTCTGCTGGAAGATTTCCTTACTACGAAGCCATTACAGCAAATTTTGTTTATGTGAGGCTGCATGGCTCACAAAGGCTTTATGCATCAGAATATACAGATGAGGAATTAAGACAGTGGGCTCAAAAACTTAAGGTATGGAATAAGCCTAGCTTTTTTTATTTTGACAACGACTTTCTGGGATACGCTGTAAAAAATGCATTGAGGCTTAAAGAGCTTCTTACTGGCATTTCCCATTCTCAAAAATAGGACATACTCCTTCCTGAGTATTTGTTTGAGGAGCTTTACTGAGCAGATATTCTTTTATACTGTTCTGTCCAACAATAAATTTTTTCGTTGTGCCTTCATCACAAAAAAGAACAGGGACATGGTCTATTTTTAGAGCTCTAAGAGTGCCTACAATTTCTTTTGCTTCAATAGTCTGAACTGAAAGTGAATGCGTTTTACAGAACTGTATTACCTCTTCACAATGGGGACACCCTCTGGAATAAACAATCACATACCTGGAAGAAGGTATTAGATTAATCCCAGGATTTACAAAGTAAGTTATTAAAAATACACAAACAAAACCAGCAAATGCATAAGCCATTTCTAACCGTTTTTTAAATAATCTTACAACACTACTTATGAAAAGAATTCCAAAGACAGTAAGACAAAAGATACATAGTTCTTTAATTATAAATAGTTGGAAACCAAGCAAATAACCTTCTACTGATAATGCTGCGATAAGAATCCCTGAATGAATATACTCAATTAATATTTTAATTTTCTGAGGAAATTTATAAAAAGAGATAAATATTAAGATTCCAAATAAGAGTAAACCTGCCAGAAGGAGAACAAGGTCTCCTCCTTTAACAAAACTTTCAACAATCCGACATCCCTGTGTTGTGCAGAGACTCTTACCATAAATATGAAAGATGGTTTCAGCTAATACAACTAAAAAACCAGTGAGATAAAATACTAAAGCCAAACTTTGAATTCTAAACTTTGAATCACCAAAGGCTTTAGTTTTAAACATATCTATAATATACCATAATTTGCTTACAGGATAAAGTATCCGCTGGGATTTCTAATCCTTCAAGGGCTTTTTCAATCACCTTAATGTGATTTTTCTCGTCTTCTGCAATAGTCATAAACATTTTTTGCCCACAGGATGGGAAACTTTCTCTGCTGCTTCTGTGTAAAACTTTACAGCATCTGTTTCCATTTTTAAAGCAAGTTCAATTGATTTCATAAAGTTCCTCCAAATTACTCTTCCGGTTCAAACATATCCTTTGTGGCACCACAAACAGGACAACTCCAGGTATCCGGCAAATTTTCAAAAGCTGTTCCTGCTGGAATACCGCTGTCAGGGTCTCCCTGTGCTGGATCATAAACATAACCACAAACACTGCATTTGTACTTTTTCATAGCTTTCTCCTTTTAATAAAAATTATTTTAAAAACATTTTAAACTATTTCTTTTTAATAAATCAATGTTATAATATTGTTATGAAAATTAAAGTCATAGTAATCACAGTTGTTGTGCTTATTGCATTCCTGGCAGGTGCGGGTTTTGCTCTATTTAGAGACATACCTTCAATAAAAGATTTTGATAAGGTAAAGCCATATCAAGGTACAAAAGTATATGCAGAAGATGGAACTTTAATAGGTGAATTTAAGATTCAAAAGGGTATATATGTTCCATTAAAACGAATTCCTAAACATCTCATAGATGCTGTAGTTGCCACAGAGGATAATCGCTTCTGGAAACATAAAGGAATTGACTATATTGGGATAGGGAGAGCTTTAATCACTGATATTTTACATATGAGCCTTAAAGAAGGTGGAAGTACAATTACTCAACAGCTTGCAAAAATAATGTTTCTTACTCCAGAGAAAACAATTTCAAGAAAAATCAAGGAAGCCTATCTTGCCATGAAAATTGAAAAGGAACTGAGCAAAGACAAAATACTCGAGCTTTATCTTAACAATGTTTATTTTGGACATGGAGCCTATGGTGTTGAAATGGCATCAAGAATATATTTCGGCAAGTCAGTTCATGAAATTACTCTGCCTGAGGCAGCTTTACTTGCAGGATTAATAAGAGCTCCAAATACATACTCACCATACAATGACCTTGTCAGGGCAAAACAGCGTCAGGAAACAGTACTTGAAAGAATGGAAAAGGAAGAGTTGATTACTCCTCAGGAAAGAAAAAGAGCCTCTATGCAACCTATTCATCTGAGTTCATTGAGAATTTCAACTGAAAATTACAATTATTTTCTTGAGTATGTGAGAAAACAGCTTGAAGAGAACTTTGATATTGAAAAAATTTACAAAGGTAATTTAAAAGTTTACACAACCCTTGACCCCCATGCTCAACGGGCAGCTCAAAAAGCATTACAGGAAGGGCTTAGAGATGTTGATAAAAGAATTGGTTGGCGTGGACCAATTGGAAAAGTCTCTCTAAAAGATAATGAACAAAAAGAAGAAAAGGTTGCTTTTAGCCCAACAGTTGGAGATATTGCAAAAGGTGTTGTCATCTCAGTTTTGCCAAATCAAGCAGTTGTTAAAGCAAGAGGATTGAAAGGAAAACTGAATTTACAAGATGCTTTATGGGCAAGTAAAGTAATAGATTCTTCAGGAAAAGTCAGAGTAATAAAAAATTTCCATCTTACGGATATCTTACATCCAGGAGATGTTATAATGGTCAGATTCAAATCAATTGGTAAAGAAATTTTATTTGCCCTTGAGCAGGAACCTGAAATAGAAGGTGCAGTTGTTGCATTGGATCCGCAGACAGGATATATAAGAGCAATGGTTGGTGGATACAGTTTCCAAAGAGGAGAATTTAATAGAGCTGTTTATGCACGAAGACAGCCTGGAAGTAGTTTTAAACCCTTTGTGTATGCTACAGCAATCGAAAAAGGATTTAAACCTGAAAGCACCATCCTTGATGAACCGGTTAGTTACAGAACAGGACTTAAAGAATGGTCACCATCAAATTATGATGGTCAATTTTGGGGCGAGATTACATTGAGGGTAGCTTTGGCTTATTCAAGAAATGTTCCAACAGTAAGATTAGCAGAAATGCTTGGAGTTGATTCAATTGTAAACCTCGCCAGAAGAGCTGGAATTAACTCAGAAATGCCTGCGGATCTGACTTTAGCACTTGGTAGCCTCAGTGTCTCTCCTTTGGAGTTAACCTCAGCCTTTGCTGTGTTCGCAAATGGAGGTAAAAAAATTAAACCAATTGCAATAAAATATGTAAGTGATGCATCTGGAAAAGTGTTACTTAACAATGAACCACAATTGGAAGATGCAATATCGCCTGAGGTTGCTTATACCATTACTGATATGCTCAAAGATGTTGTAAATTATGGAACAGGAACAAGAGCAAATATTGGAAGACCTGTGGCAGGTAAAACTGGCACAAGCAACGATTTTAAGGATGCCTGGTTTATTGGATACACTCCTCAACTTGTAGCAGGTGTATGGGTTGGCTATGATGACATGAGAAAAAGTCTTGGAGCTGGAGAGGCAGGTGGAAGAGTTTCTGCTCCAATTTGGGCACAATTTATGAAAGAAGCTCTGTCCAATAAAGAAATCCAGGACTTTATCTGTCCAGCTGTTACCCAGGAAACCACAGATAATTCAAATCCTGAATCTCCAAAAGACTCTACTAATAAAGAAATTAAATCTATGCCAAGATAAACGGAGTTTTAATATGGAAATAGTTGTTTTTGGACTGGGTGCATTGGGAACAGTTTTTGCCACCTGTCTTAAATCTCAGGGACATACTGTTTTTGGATTGACAAAAGAAAAATACATCACTCATTTAAAGGATAGAAAACTAAGGATAAAAGGACTTTTTGGCAATAAAGAAGCTCAACTTGATGGTATCTTTACAAATACCGAACAAATTAAAAACAAAGCTCCTCACCTTATAATTGTTTCAGTAAAAGCTTATGATACTGAAACCGCTATTAATCAAATTAAACCAATCGTAGGGCAGAATACTCTGATTTTACTTGCTCAAAATGGATATGGAAACTATGAAGTGGCAAGCTCTATTGTTGGCAGACAAAAAGTTATTCTTTCAAGAATAATTTTTGGTGCAAAAATTGTTGAAGTTGGCACAGCTGAAGTCACTGTTTTTGCTGATGATATAATTGTGGGACAACCAGATAAGGCAGTTCCTGAGGAAAAATTAATTGAAATTGCAAAAGTTTTTAATGAAGCAGGACTTCCTACAAGAGTATCTCACGATGTTTATGCTATCTTGTGGGATAAAATTCTTTATAACTCTGCATTAAATCCTCTTGGAGCAATTCTTGAATGTAGTTATGGCACTCTGGCAGAGCACGAAGAAACAAGAAAAATAATGAATAAAATTGTTGAAGAAATATTCAATGTGGTAAAGATAAACAAGATAAAACTTAACTGGAAGGACTACAAAGAGTATCTTCAGCATTTTTATGAAAAACTCGTTCCACCTACAGCAAAGCATTTTCCATCAATGTATTACGATATAAAGCAGGGTAAAAAAACTGAGATAGATGCATTAAATGGTGCGATTGTTAAGCTTGCTAAAGAATGCAATTTATCCGTGCCTGTAAATGAAACAATCACAAATCTTATTAAAGTGAAAGAAAAACTTATGATGAAAAATAAATAATTTCTTTTGCATTTGGCTTTATTCTTATGGTAAATTATCCCATGCTTGATTTTATATTTAATCCAGATTCCATTGCTGTTGTTGGAGCATCTGCTGAAGAAAAAAAGGTCGGCAATGCTGTTCTTAAAAATCTTATTAATGGATACTCAGGTAAAATATATCCTGTAAATCCTTCAAGAACTCAAATACTTTCACTGCCCTGTTATCCTTCTGTATCAGCTATCCCTGATAAAGTTGACCTTGCGATAATTGTAATTCCAGCCAAAGCAGTAGCAGAAACTTTAAAGGATTGTGCCAGGGCAGGAGTTAAAGGTGTGGTTGTTATTACAGCAGGCTTTAAAGAAGTTGGAGGAGATGGAGTAGCAAGAGAAAAAGAAATAGTAGAAATTGTGAGATCCTCTGGAATGAAAATGGTAGGTCCCAATTGTCTTGGTGTGATGAACACTAAAAATAAGATGAATGCTACCTTTGCTGCTCAGCTGCCTCCAGCTGGAAGAGTTGCCTTTTTTTCCCAATCAGGAGCACTGGGAGTTGCAATTATAGACTGGGCATTAGAGAATAACTTCGGTTTTTCAAAATTTGTAAGTTTCGGTAACAAAGCAGACCTTAACGAAACAGACTTTCTTGAATACTTTGCATCAGATCCAGAGACTGATGTAATTCTTGGATATATTGAAGATGTTGTGGATGGCAAAAGATTTCTTGAGGTTGCTAAAGAGGTTACAAAAATAAAACCTGTAGTATTGATTAAATCTGGTGCTACTGAAGCAGGTGCCCGTGCTGCTTCCAGTCATACAGGAGCCCTTGCTGGTTCTGATAGAGCTTTTACAGAAGCATTTAGAAAAACAGGAATAATAAGAGCATCAGGCATTCAGGAATTGTTTGACACAGCTGAGATGTTTATTTCAAGAAAAATTCCTAAAGGCAGAAGACTTTTAATTATTACAAATGCTGGAGGACCAGGAATTATTGCAGCTGATACAGCAGATAGCCTTAAGATAAAACTTGATCCAATGACCAGAGCTTCAATAGACGCAATAGCTGAAAAACTTCCTCCAACTGCCTCTCTTTATAACCCTGTTGATATAATTGGAGATGCGACTTCTGAGAGGTATAAAGTTGTTCTTGAGCAGGCTACTAAAGATGAGGCTGTAGAAGGAATTTGTGTGATTCTCACTCCCCAGGCAATGACAGATGTTGATCAGGTAGCAGATGTTGTAGTTGATTCTGCTCGTGATACAGAAAAACCTGTTTTTGCAGCATTTATTGGAGGGCAGAGAGTAAAAAATGCTGTAAATAAGCTTAAACAATCAAAAATTCCCTGTTTTAGTGATCCAACTGTTGCAATTAATGCCTATGGAAAACTTATTGAATTTGCAGAACTCAAGAAGAAAAAAATATCCAGCGAAATTCAAATAGAAGTACCACGAGAACACATTGAAAAAGCAAAAGAAATTATTCAAACTCTGAAATCACAGGGAATATCAGAAATTGGCGGAGAAGAAGCAATGCAAATACTTTCACTGTATGGATTTTCTTTCCCTGAGAGAGCACTGGCAAAAACACCAATGGAGGCTGTTGCAATTGCAGAAAGAATTGGATATCCAGTTGTTATGAAAGTATCTTCACCTCATATTCTTCATAAAACAGATGTTGGCGGAGTAAAACTCAATCTCAACAATGAAAGAGCTGTTTACAACGCTTTTGTAGAAATAACAACAAATGTTAAAAGAGTTATGCCTGAAGCATACATAGAAGGTGTAATGATTTATGAAATGGTTAGCGGAGGTAAAGAAGTAATTCTTGGTGTAAGTTATGACAGAACCTTCGGACACATGATTATGTTTGGACTTGGAGGAATTTATGTGGAAGTGCTCAAGGATGTTTCTTTTAGAATAGTTCCAGTTACAGAAGAGGAAGCCTTTGATATGATAAATGAGATAAAGGCAAGCAGAATACTTGATGGAGTAAGGGGTGAAAAACCATACGATAAAAATGACATAGCAAGTTGCATAAAAAAGCTTTCAAGGCTGGTTATGGATTTTCCCATGATTAAGGAAATTGACATTAATCCTTATATGGTATTCAATAACGGTGGTATTGGGCTTGATGCAAGAATAATAATTTAAAGAGCGAAGGAGTTTAGAAGGAGGGAGAAATGATACCAATTTTTATAATATCAAACAGAGCCTTCACAGGGAAAAACTTTTTTGCCTTAGGCCTGGCTCTTACACTTCAGGAACGAGGATTTAAAATAGGATATATAAGACCTCTTGGAAGAATTCCCATTAAAAAAGGCGAGGAAATATTTGATGAAGAAGCTGTCTTCATAAAGGAACTTTTAGGGCTTGAAGAGCCTTTAAGTGTAATATCTCCTTTTGTTTTCACTTATGAAACACAGTACAGACTTTTTGAAGGCGGTGATTTAAAAATAAAGGAAAAAGTTATAAACTCCTTTACAAAACAGAGCAATAAAGATTTTGTAATAGTTGTTGGACCAAATAACATATTTGAAGGATTTACACTGGGAATTGATGCCATAAGTTTAATAAAGGAAACAGATGGCAGAGTTATAGCAATTCAGCACTGGGATAGTGAGCTTGCAATGGATGATATATTCGGCATAAGACAGTTAATTAGTGAAAAATTTACTGGTGCAGTTATAAATAAAGTGCCTTCTGAGCAATTTCATCATGTCAGGGAAAAAGCTGTGCCCTTTATTGAAGGAAAGGGGATAAAAGTTTTAGGAGTTTTTAAGAAAGATAAATTTCTTGAAGCTGTCACAGTGAGAAGACTTATGGAAGCAGTAAATGGAGGGCTTGTCTGTTGTGAGAATAAACTTGATGATTTTGTTGAGAATCTTTCAATTGGAGCAATGGATCCTGAAACAGCTCTCTCATACTTTTTAAGAATACCGAATAAAGCAGTTATAACAGGAATTCACAGAACAGACATCCAGATAGTAGCAATGGAGACATCAACAAAGTGCCTTATACTTACAGGAGGAATGCATGTCAATGAAACTGTAACAGGAATTGCTAAAGCTAAAGGTATTCCGATTATTGTTACTCCTATGGATACATTTACAGCAGTTGATAGAATGGAAAAACTTATGGGCAAAGCTGTTATAAGAGAAAAAGACAAGGCAATGAAAGCAAAAGAAATCATAAGCAATGAATTTGATATAGAGGAGTTTTTGAGAAGGACTCAATGAATAATATATCCCAGGCACTCCTTGAAAAAGCAAACATTCTTGTTGAAGCACTTCCTTATATAAGAAAATTCTATGGAAAAACCTTTGTAATAAAATACGGTGGTGCTGCTCAGAAAGATCCTTCGCTTAAAGAAGCCTTTGCTCAGGATATTGTGCTTCTAAATTTCATTGGAATAAAGCCTGTTGTTGTTCATGGGGGTGGACCTAAAATTACAGAAGTTATGAAACGGCTTGGCAAAGAGCCCCAATTCATACATGGCCACAGAGTTACTGATAAAGAAACTATGGAAATTGTAGAGATGGTTCTTGGAGGAGTTATAAACAAAGAAATTGTTCAACTTATTAACTCTCACGGTGGCAAGGCTGTTGGACTTACAGGTAAAGATGGGAAATTGCTTAAAACAAGGAAAAAGCTTTTGAAAATAAACAATGAAGAAGTTGATTTAGGATTTGTTGGTGAAATAGAAAAAGTTTGTATAGAGGTACTTGAAAGTCTTCAGGATAAAGGTTTTATCCCTGTTGTAGCTCCAATAGGCTTTGACAATTCTGGATGTAGCTACAACATTAATGCTGATACAGTAGCTTCTGCAATTGCTGTAGCTGTAAAAGCTGAAAAACTCATTCTTCTTACTGATGTACAGGGAATAACCGATGAAATTAATAATCTTATCCCTACTTTGAATATACAAGAAGCTTTCAAATTAATTGAACAGCAAATTATTACTGGAGGAATGATTCCAAAGGTTTATGCCTGTCTTAACGCACTTGAAGGCAATGTTAAAAAAACTCACATAATAGATGGAAGAATTCCTCATAGTTTACTTCTTGAGATTTTTACCCAAAAAGGGGTTGGCACTGAAGTTGTTAAATGACTAAGCCAAGAATATGTATTCAATACTGTGAAATTTTTCCAGGAAAAATTATAAAGCTTTCAAGTCAGGACCAGAAATATCTTTTCAATGTTTTAAGATGTCAGGCAGGAGATATTATTTCAATCTTTGATGGTAGAGGAAAAAACTTTCAAGCAGAAATAATTGATGACAGAAGCATACAAGTTCTTGAAGAGGAAGAACTTCACACTGAAGATGCCTTTTCAATAGTTTTATGTCAGGCAATTTTAAAAGGTGAAAAAATGGAAATGGTCATACAGAAAGCAACAGAGCTGGGAGTAAAAAAAATAATTCCCTTTGTAAGTGAAAGATCTGTTGTAAAGGAAACTCGTAAAACTGAAAGATGGAGGAAAATAGCAAAACAAGCTTCCGAGCAGGCACGAAGAAGCATTGTTCCTAAAGTAGAAGATGTAACATCTTTCCCGGAATTAATTAAGAATATAAAAAATGGAATCCTTTTCTGGGAAAAGGCAACAAATCCTTTAATGCAAATAATTTTTGAGATTAATCCTTACGAAGATATATTTTTATTAACAGGACCTGAGGGAGGTTTTAGCGAAAAAGAAGTTGTTCAAGCAGAAAAAAACAATATAAAAATAGCATCGCTTGGCAAAAGAATTTTAAAGGCAGAAACAGCATCTATTGTTTCAGTTTCTCTGGTAAGTTTTTTAGTTGAATGGAAGTTTTATCAAAAAAATATGATATAATTAAACAGATGGATTCAAAACAGAAGGCTTTAAAAACAGCAAAATTGCTTTATGATAAAAAAGCACAGGACATTACGATTCTTGAGCTTAAAGATCTTACTATAATCACTGATTACTTTGTCATATGTTCTGCTGAAAGTACAACACAGGTAAAAGCTCTTACGGAGTATTTAGAAGAGAGTATGGGAATTGAGGGATATAAACCCTATTCTGTAGAAGGATTTTCTTATGCTCACTGGGTTTTAATGGATTATGGTGATGTAATTGTTCATATATTTTTAGAAGAAACAAGAAGATTTTATGATCTTGAGAGACTATGGCTTGATGCTCCGAGAATTCAGACAGAATTTACCTTAGATAAAAGCCATGTAGTGTATAGATAAAATGTCCTGTTATTGTAAGGCTGTCTTTCTGCCAATCATCAGGAAGAGGCCAGAATGGTTCAGCATCCTTCAGTGCCTTTATTGCTGCATCATCAAGCATTCTGTAACCTGAAGTCCTTACAAGTTCTACAGACAAAAGTTTGCCTTTTTTGTTAATTGTAAATCTTATATAAAGATCACCATATATACCTCTTTCTGCAGCCTGAGGAGGATACTGCCAGACTCTTTCTATTTTTTCCTTTAGCCTTTCAAGATATCCCCAGTCATTGAATTCTTTTGCTGAAAAACTTAATCCTCGTAATTGTTCTACTTCCTTACTTTTTTGATGTTTTCTTGAAAGCCTGGCAATTACATCTTTATCAAAAATATCTGGAGACTGTGCAGGAGTTAATTCTTTAAAGTGTTTTTCTGTTTTCAAATTTCCTGAAGAAGCTGTTTCTTTCTGTTTCTCTGTGCTTTGTCCCTGATTTCCCTTTGGAATAGCACTTAAATATTTTGGCTGTTTTAATTCTCTGATGGGAGGAAGTTTTTCAAGGTGTTTTGGTGGAGGAGTTTTGAAAGATGGTGAAAATTTGGGCATTTGAGGAGTTACAGGCACAATTACTACTGAGACAGGTTCTTGAGGTTTGGCAGGTCTAAAATAATCCTGTAAAATCAGGATAAATATAAATAGTGAAATATGAAACATGCAGGAATACAATAGAGCTTTCTTCACAATTTTATTTTATCTTAAATTGAGCAATTCTTGAAATAAGGCTTCCGAAGGCTTTTAAATAAAGAGGGATAAGTTTCTTTCCATGTTTTTTCTTTAACCATAAAGCCATTGCAAGTTCCTGAATGGCAGGGTCTCTGTGAATATTAAGCCAGCGATCCATTCTTTCATCGTTGCCAAACATAAAATCTTGAAACTTCTTCATTATGCTGAATTGTCTTAAAAAATTTTCATTCCAGAGCTTTTCATATAACTTTAAATCTTTTTGAATGATTGCTTCTGAGGCAAATTGGGCAGATTTCATAGAATAATATATCCCTTCAAAGGAAACAGGCATTACAGTGCCTAGAGCATCTCCACAAAAAAGAATATTATTCATAAAAAATTTTCTTTTCTTCCATCTCGGAATCTTATAAGCTCTAAGTGAAACATAATCTGCCTGCAATTCAAATCTTTTTTTAAGAAAACCTTCAATAAGACTCTTTAGCTTTCTAATGTCCTCTGAACCAGTTCCCACTGATAAATAGTTTGTGCCTGGAAAAACCCATGAGTAAAAAAATGAAGCATGGGCATTACCAAACCAGAACTCACATGTATCTTTTGTTTGTGAATCTGAAGGAATATGGAGGCTTACTGTCCAGTAATAATCAGGTTTTGGCAATCCTGTAAGCGCACAAACCTTTGAGTTAACACCATCGGCAGCAATGATATATTCAGAATAGATTTGTATAATTTTACCTGTTTTTTCTCTTACCGTTGATTTAAACTTATTGCCAAGATTTTCTATGTTTACCAGTTCTGCTTCAATAACATTTGTTCCTCTGATTTCAGACAGTTTTCTTAAAAAGGAATCAAAATTTTGACGATTAAAAATCAGAATCTCTCCATCTCTAAGTGAAACTTCTATTGGTTCTGAAAAGGGAGGAAATATTTTTACTTTTGTTGCTCTGTTAAATTCAACCTCTTTTTGAATTTCCTTTAAAATATTAAATTCTTTTAGCCCTGCAGATGGGATTCCTCCTCCACAGGGCTTATTAAAGGAAAGATTTTTTTCAATTAAGACAGTTTCTATCCCTTTTTCTGCAAGTAGTCTTGAAGCAGTGCTACCAGCTGGTCCACCACCAACAACTAAAACTTCACATTCCACTTTCAACAGAATTTTTCAATTTATTGCTTTTTAGTCACTACCAATACAGGGCATGGAGCATTTCTAATAACTCTCTGTGTTGTGCTGCCCACAAAAAACCTTTCAACGCCACTTCTTGGAAGTGTTCCAATAATGATTAAATCAATTTTGTTTTCTTTTGCATATTTGATAATTTCTTCATATGGAATGCCTCTTAACACAGCAGTTTCAACATTTTTGAAGTCTTCAAGCATATCCGCTCCGAAACTATCAAGATTCTTTTTAGCATGAGCCTCAAGGTCCTTGTAAAGCTCTGTTATTGACGGATGTGGAATGTGAAGATTTGATGCTTTCTCAATATCGTAGATGACATGTAGAAGATATAACTTTGCATTAAACATTTTTGCAAGGTCTACAGCATAAGAAAGAGCGTACAATGACTCATCTGAAAAATCTGTTGGTAAAAGAATCTTCTGGAATTTCATAATGCCCTCCTAATTTTTAATGTTTTTTAAGTATATCAATCTCATACCCTCAATTACAAGATGTTTATTTAATAAATGTTTTTTATGCATGTATTTTGAAAGTAACTGAGAGTATCCACCGGTTAAAACAATTTCAAGCTTATGGTTTATTTTTTTTTCAATATCCCCTATTATTCCCTCAATAGCATATACTGTCCCCAGCAGTATTCCGCTTAGAATTGCTGAATGAGTATCTATTCCAGGAACATCAAAATCCTTTTCCAGATCCACCAATGGTAAGCTGGCTGTTTTTTCTTTAAGAGAATAATTCATCGTACCCAGTCCAGGCATTATTGCTCCTCCAAGAATTTCTCCTTCCTGGGTGACAACTGTTATTGTGGTAGCTGTTCCAGCATCTACAACTGCTATATTTTTTTTGAATAATTCATACGCAGCCACTGTAGCAGCAAGTCTATCAACTCCAAAAGACTCTGGATTACGAATTCTTAAAGACAGTCCTGAAGGAGTTTTAGAGGTGATGACAATGACTTTATTGTAAACTTTTTTTAAAAAAGAAAAAAATTTTTCTGTAAGCTCTGGCACAACAGAACAAACTATACAATCACAATTTTGATGGTTACTGAAAAGACGACAAAGACTATCATATTCCCAATTTAATATTTCCTTTGTCTCAAAGGAAATCATATCAAAATCAGAACAGCAAGGCGTTCTGAAAAAAGCGAAATTCACAGTAGAATTTCCTATTTTAATCGCCACGAGTTCATTTTGCCCTGAGTAAAGTGACATCTCCTGCACAGATTTTTTCATAAGTTCCATCATTAAGTTTTACTATGAGCCTACCCTCTTCATCTATTGCTTCTGCTGTAGCAACAAGTTCTCTATCTGCTAAAACTATCTTAACCTGTCTTCCAATGGTGCCACTGAGTTGCATCCAGCGGTCAATAATTGTTTTTCTCTGTCTTTTTTCAAGCAATTGATACCATTTATCAAACTCTTTAATTATCTCTACTATAAGAATCTCTCTTGAAAAATCTTCTCCCTTGTATATTTTAAGAGAAGAAGCTATATCTTTGATCTCTTCAGGTATATCTTCTTCTGTCATATTCACATTAATACCAATACCAACAACAGCAGACTTTATTTTTTCTCCTTCAATCTTCATTTCTGTCAGAATCCCGCCAATTTTTTTATCATCAATCAGCATATCATTAGGCCATTTAATCATCACAGGTATGTCAGTATATCTTCTTAATGCTGTTGTACAAGCCACAACACTTGTTAAAGTAAGCAGTGTAGCATATTTTGGAGGAATACCTGGTTTCAAAGCAATGCTCATATAAAGATTTTTTCCTGAAGGTGAAATCCATGTTCTACCTAATCTCCCTTTACCTTTTGTTTGTCTGTCTGCAATCACAACGGTTCCAGAAGGATAACCCTGTTTTAAAAGCTCATTTGCCTTAGAATTGGTTGATTCAACCTCATCATAAACCACAATTTCTTTTCCTATTTCCAACCCAGAAGGTAATGACTTCTTTAAATCTTCACCTGTAAATTCCATGCTCTTACTCCTCAGGTTTAAGTATTATTACTTCTATTTTCCCTTTAAGTTTTTTAGCAAACTCTTGAGCATCCTTTTCAGAACCAACAATACTTCCATAGTGCATGGGAATTGCTATTTTAGGGTTAATATCCAGTGCAGCCTGAACAGCCTCTTCTGCAGTCATAACATAGGTTCCTGAAACTGGAAGCAAAGCAATATCAATATCTTTAAAGGTTTTCATCTCTGGAATATAATCCGTATCTCCAGCAATATAAATTCTTTTACCCATTACTTTAAAAATATAGCCAACCCATCCTTTTTCCTTTGGATGAAATTTTTTGTTTGTGTTGTAAGATGGAACAGCCTCTATTTCTATACCTTCTACAGTAATTCTGTCTCCTGGTTTAACAATAACTTCTTTTGCTTTAATTTTGCCAGAACAGTCCTCTGGAAGAACAAGCACTGTATGAGGCGCTAAAAGCTTTTTAATATCTTCAGGACTGAAATGGTCATAATGTTCATGGGTGATGAGAAGAATATCAGCCTTATCAGGCTTTTTAATTTGGAATGGATCAGTGTAAATTATCTTTTCTCCAATAATTTTAAAAGTATCATGCCCAAGCCATTTAATATTTTCTACCATCTTACACCTCCTGGAAGGTATTTGATATATAATACTAAATTTTAAGAAGAGTTAACAATTTGACTTTTTCCAATGCTTTCTTGTAATTTAAAAAATATCGGGGCGTAGCGCAGCTTGGATAGCGCACCTGCCTTGGGAGCAGGGGGTCGGTGGTTCAAATCCACTCGCCCCGATAAATAAAATCGAAGCTTTACTTTTTGGCAATTTTGTCATGATTTTGTCATAAAACATGTTTTCCAAAATTATGCAGTAGTATCTATACCTGTTTCTGGATTTACGAACACTTATTTAGTCAGGCTTTTTATGTTTTATTAAAAGGGATAATTTTTTGGCTGTTTTTTCTTAGAACAAATAAGGTATACGAGCGGTTGTGGTATAGGGATACCTCGAAGATATCCTTTTTGAATAGATTTTTAATGAGGCAATTCGGAGTGGAATTTTTAGAGAGAATTTTTTTATAATTTTACTTTCAGAGAATGCTGATGAAGGGAGGTTTTTTATGAAAGGGCAGACAGCTATAATAACTGGTTCTTCAAGAGGTATTGGTAGAACAACTGCAGAAGAGTTTGCTAAAAGAGGAGTAAACACTGTAATTGTTGATATAAATGGAGGTAATGCTGAAAAAGTTGCAGAAGAAATTAAATCTCTTTATGGTGTTGAAACCTTAGGAGTTAAAGCAGATGTTTCTAATTCAGAAGATGTAAGAAAGCTTTTTGATGAAGCAGTTAAAAAATTTTCTAAAATTGATATTCTTGTAAACAATGCAGGAATAACAAGAGATAATCTTCTTATAAGGATGAAAGATGAAGAATGGGATGCTGTTTTAAACATAAACCTTAAAGGTGCATTTCTATGCTGCCGTGAAGCAGTGAAAATCATGTCAAAAAACAAGTATGGTAGAATTATAAATATTGCCTCTGTTGTGGCTTTTATAGGAAATCCTGGACAGGTTAACTATTCAGCATCTAAAGCAGGACTGGTAGCTTTAACAAAAACTCTGGCTAAAGAGTATGCTTCCCGAGGAATTACTGTTAATGCTGTTGCTCCAGGTTTTATTCAAACAGCCATGACAGAGCAGTTGCCTGAAAAAGTTAAAGAAGAGATGCTACGTATGATTCCACTTCAGAGATTTGGAACAACGCAGGATGTTGCAAACGCTATAATATTTCTGGCTTTGCCAGAATCTGGATACATAACCGGACAGGTTATTCATGTAAATGGCGGAATGTACATGTAAAAAAAGAAAAGGAGGTAAGTAATGGTAGAAGAAAAGGTAAAGGAAATTATAGCAAAACAGCTTGGTGTTGAAGTATCTCAGGTAACCCCTGAAGCATCCTTTGTGGAGGACCTTGGAGCAGACTCTCTTGATACTGTTGAGCTGGTTATGGCATTTGAAGAGGCATTTGGTATTGAGATTCCGGATGAGGACGCTGAAAAGATTAGCAAGGTAAAGGATGCAATTGAGTACATAAAAAATAAAACAGGTCAGGCATAATATTTTATGGGTAAAAGAAGAGTTGTTGTGACCGGGATGGGAATGGTTTCCCCTCTCGGTCTTGATGTTAAATCTACATGGGAGGCAATTCTTCAGGGCAAATCTGGAGTTTCTTATATTACCCATTTCGATGCGAAAGACTATCCTGTAAGAATTGCAGCAGAAGTTAAAGGTTTTGATCCTGCGAACTACATTGAACAAAAAGAAATAAAAAAAATGGATAGATTTATCCATTTTGCAATTGCTGCCACTGAGATGGCACTGCAGGATTCAGGTTTAAAAATCACTCCTCAGAATTCTGAAAGAATCGGAATTGTGATTGGCTCAGGCATGGGAGGACTTCCAACCATTGAATATTACCACAAATTATTGCTTGAGAAAGGATGGAAAAGGGTAACTCCATTTTTCATTCCTATGGTTATTGTTAATCTTGCTGCTGGTCAGATATCCATAAGATATGGAATAAAGGGACCAAATCTTGCAGTAACAACTGCCTGTGCAACAGGAAATCATTCAATTGGAGAAGCTTTCAGAATGATTCAGTATGGAGATGCGGATGTAATGATTGCAGGTGGCACAGAGGCTGTTATCACACCAATGGCGGTAGCAGGATTTGCCATAATGAGAGCTCTTTCAACAAGAAATGATGAGCCTGAAAAAGCAAGCAGACCTTTTGACATTGATAGAGATGGATTTGTAATGGGTGAAGGAAGTGGAATTATTATTCTTGAAGAGCTTGAACATGCTTTGAAAAGAGGAGCAAAAATTTATGCAGAACTTGTCGGATATGGAATGAGTTCAGATGCCTATCATATTACAGCACCTGCACCAGAAGGAGAGGGTGGAGCAAGATGTATGAAAATGGCAATAAATGATGCTGGAATTCATCCAGAAGAAGTTGATTATATAAATGCACATGGAACAGGGACAAAGCAAGGAGACGAGCTTGAGACTCAGGCAATAAAGACAGTTTTTGGTGAACATGCCTACAAACTCTGCGTAAGCTCTACAAAATCTATGACAGGACATCTTCTTGGTGCTGCTGGTGGAGTTGAAGCAATTTTTACAGTTTTAAGTATTTATGAAAATATTGTCCCACCAACCATTAATCTTGACAATCCAGACCCCGAATGCGACCTTGACTATGTTCCTTATAAACCAAAGAAGAAAGAAATTAGGTATGCAATAACAAACTCATTTGGTTTTGGTGGAACAAATGCTTCCCTTGTATTTAAAAAATTTTAAGGGAAGATACAGGGGTGTTATTCCTAAAGTAAAGTCACAGAGGCAATTCGGGGGGCTTGACAAAGATCAAAAGTTCATATATAATTTTTGTAGAAAATTACCAGGAAGGTCTAAAAAGGCAGAAGCCTTTATAAAAAACTCTTTGAACTTGCCTGCCAGAAGGTTGGCCTCAAGCTAAGAAAGCACAACAAGAAAAAATTGTGAGGAGGTTTGGCGATGGAGCAAGGGTTTGAGCCCAAGATTATTGCCTTTTTGTGTAATTGGTGTAGTTATGCAGGATGTGATCTGGCAGGTTCATTGAGGTATAGTTATCCACCTAATTTATGTGCAATTCGAGTTCCCTGTAGTGGAAGAGTGGAACCAGAGTTTATCATTAAAGCTTTTTTATCAGGTGCTGATGGAGTTTTAGTTGCTGGCTGTCATCCAGGAGACTGTCATTATAGAACTGGAAATTATTATGCCAACAGAAGATTCAATTTACTTACAAGATTTCTTGAAGTTATAGGAATTCCAAAGGAAAGGGTAAGACTTGAGTGGATTTCAGGAGCAGAAGGACTTAAATTTGCCCAGGTTGCAAGGGATTTTGTTGGAAAAATAAAAGCTCTCGGTCCTCTTTCAATTAAAACACCAGTTGATGTTGACTGGCTAACTCTTTCAAGAACTGTTGCCACAGTTGGTTCAGCAGGAAAGCTTTTCTGGGAAGAGGATAAATGCATGGCAGAAATAATTGACTTTTTCCTTGACTACACCCAACAAAACTCCTGTGCTGAATGTATTCCATGTAGAATCGGCACAAAGAGAATGCAGGAAATTGTCAAAAAAATTTTTAATGGTTCAATTTCAGACAGAGAACTCTCTCTTCTCTATGATTTTGCAGAGGATATTGGTGCATCAAGCAAGTGTGATCTCGGAAAAATGGCAGGTAAGGCTGTGAAGTTTGCTCTTCAGTACTGCAAAAATGATATTGATGCACACATTAAAGGAAGCTGTGGGCATACAATCCCAGCCAATCCTGGCTGGCAATCAATAATGATGAAATAATTTTAGGGGAGGAGAAAAAATGGCCAATGTAACACTTACAATTGACGGGCAAAAAGTTACAGTGCCTGAGGGAACAACAATACTTAAGGCTGCAGAAAAAGCAGGGGTTAAAATTCCTACTCTTTGTTTTCTTGAACATGTTGGATTAAGACATATAAAACATGATGTGGGAGCATGCAGGGTTTGTGTTGTAGAAGTAGAGGGTAAAAAGGATCTTGTATCATCCTGCAACACACCTGTTGAAGAAGGCATGGTAATTCGTACACATACTCCCAAAGTTATTGCAGCAAGAAAGCTTAATCTTGAGATGATGCTTAGTGACCATCATCTTGACTGTCCTACATGTCCAAAAAATGGTATATGTGAGCTGCAGGCAATCTGTGCAGAACTCAATGTTAGACAGATAAGACCTCAGGGAGAGAAAAAAGATTTCCCAATAGATGATTCATCTCCATCAATAATGAGAAATCCAAATAAATGTATTCTCTGTCAAAGATGTATTACTGCCTGCAAGGTTTTACAGACAGTTGATGCTTTGGAGCTTTATGGAAATGGTTTTGATGCAGTTGTAAGACCAAAAGGTGGACTACCTCTCATTGAAACTCAATGCGTTGCCTGCGGGCAGTGTGCTCTTGTGTGTCCTACTGCTGCAATAGTTGAAAAGGATGACACATGGAAAGTATGGGAAGCAATTGCTGATCCAAACAAACATGTAGTTGTTCAAACAGCACCTGCTACCCATGTAACAATAGGAGAAGCCTTTGGACTTCCTGTTGGAACTGACATTACAGGAAAAATGGTTGCAGCACTGAAAAGACTTGGGTTTGATGCAGTTTTTGATACAAACTGGTCAGCAGACCTGACAATAATGGAAGAAGGATATGAGCTCATTCACAGAATCAAGAACAATGGGGTTCTACCTCAATTTACATCCTGTTCACCTGGATGGATAAAGTTTGTTGAGGAGTTTTATCCTGATTTAATTCCTCACATCTCTTCTTGTAAATCACCTCAGCAGATGTTAGGGCCAATTGCAAAAACATACTATGCTGAGAAAAAAGGAATAAATCCTGAAAATATTTTTGTTGTTTCTATTATGCCCTGCACAGCAAAGAAATACGAAGCAGCCCGTCCAGAGATGAATGCAGCTTCTAAATACTGGAACAATCCCAATATTACGAGAGATGTGGATGTAGTGCTTACATCAAGAGAGCTCATAAGGATGATTCGTGAGGCAGGAATTGATTTTGCAAATCTTCCGGATGAAAAGTATGATCCAATAATGGGTGAAGGAACTGGAGCTGCCCAAATATTTGGTGCAACAGGTGGAGTTATGGAAGCAGCCTTAAGAACAGCCTATGAAGTTGTTACAGGAAAAACCCTTCCAAGACTTGATTTTGAAGATGTAAGAGGAATGAAGGACATTAAAGAGGCATCAGTAAATATGAACGGAGTAACAGTAAAGGTTCTTGTTGCTCATTCACTCGGTGCAGCAAGACAGCTCATGGATAAGATAAGGGCAGGGGAGCTTAAGGATTATCACTTTATAGAGATTATGGCATGTCCAGGTGGATGTATTGGTGGAGGCGGGCAGCCGATTCCGACAACTGTTGAAGAGAGAGAGCTTCGTATAAAAGGAATTTATGAAAGAGATAAGAAACTACCTATCAGAAAGAGTCATGAAAACCCTGAAATTCAAGCAATTTATAAAGAATTCCTTAAGGAACCTCTTGGACATAAGTCTCATCAACTGCTTCACACTCATTACACTCCAAGAGGTAAAAAATAACTAAAACAAGGGGGGTTGTATGGTAAGGAAAGTTAAAACTTTCAAAGGTGATGGAGGAGTTCCAAATGACACTGGAACTTATCGAAAAGGAGAGTTAAGAGGAATTATCAAAATTGATCAGGAAACATGTGTTGGATGTGATACCTGTAGAACTGTATGTCCTGCAGGAGCTGTTAAAGGCTCTGTAGGAGAAAAACACTCAATTGATGTTGACCGATGTATTAACTGTGGACAGTGTTTACTTAACTGTCCCTTTGGTGCAATTGAGCAGATGAGCTTTGTTGATCATGTTATTGAAAAGCTTAAAGACAAAAAAACAAAGGTGGTTGCAATTATTGCTCCTGCTGTAAGAGTTGCAATTGCAGAGGAATTTGGAGCTGAGCCTGGAACTTTAACAGTAGGAAGACTCTGGGCAGCTTTAAAAACAGCAGGATTTGATATTTATGAAAACAACTTTGCTGCTGACCAGACAATTCTTGAAGAAGGAACAGAACTTCTTGCAAGAGTTGCAGCTCATTCAGGACTAAAGGAACTTCCAGTTGAACTGTGGGGTAAAAAGATAGTTCTTGAAGTAGAAGAATTTAAACACAAACCTCTTCCTCAATTCACATCCTGTTGTCCTGCATGGGTAAGGTATGCGGAAATTTATTATCCAAAAGTATTACCAAATATTTCTTCCTGTAAATCACCTCAGCAGATGGCAGGAGCCACAGCAAAAACCTATGGTGCTAAAGATGTCTGGAAGGTAAAGCCTGAAAATATTTTCACAGTTGGAGTAATGCCCTGTACAGCAAAAATATTTGAGGCATCCCGTCCTGAATTTGATTCTGCAGGAAGATTTTTAAAAATAAGTGGAATGAGAGATGTAGATGCTGTTCTTACAACAAGAGACCTTGCAGAGGTTTTCAGAAAACTCAATATTAATCCAATGAAGCTTCCTGAAGAAAGACAGCCAAAAGATTTTATGCAATATACAGGTGGTGCTACTATATTTGGTGTTAGTGGCGGAGTTATGGAAGCAGCAGTAAGATTTGCTTTCCATGTTCTTTCAGGGCTTGAACCAAAAGCAATGAGTCCTCAGTGGGATTTTGAAGATGTAAGAGGATATAGGCATCCTGTTGTTTCTGCCACAATTCCTGTGCCATTAAAAGCAGATTATAAAAAAGCTTTCAAAACAGATCAACTTAATATAAAAGTTTGTGTTGTAAACGGAATAGGGCCTGATGGTGCTCATCTTAAACCTGTGATTGAAGATGTAGTTGCAGGTAAAAGTCCTTATCACTTTATTGAAGTAATGACATGTCCAGGTGGATGCATAAATGGTGGTGGACAGCCTTGCCATCCAGTTGAACTCAGTTTGTGGGAAAAATTTCTTTATGCTCTTGCTGGCTCAGCAAAGAAATAAAGGAGGTGTGAAATGGGAAACATAACAAGAAGAGCATTTATAAAATTTGCTGGATTAACATCATTTGTTTTACTTACTGGATTTCCAAAACTTGGCTATGGCAAAGAATTCATCAGTAATAACTTCTTTGACACCCCTGTTGGAAGACAAAGAATCAATCTAATTAAAGCAAGACAGGCAGGACAGTATAAAGATGATATCATAATGAGAGAAAAGTTCAAAATGGCTGCTTCCCATGAAAATCCAATGATAAAGAAATTTTACTCTGAGTTTGCACATCATCCACTGAGTGAGATAAGTGAAGCACTGCTCCATACTCATTACAAAGCAAGAGTTTAAATAAACAAAGGGAGCTCCATCTGGAGCTCCCTTAAATGAAACTAAAGATGTTGGTTTATTATAGTCTTGGAAATAGAAATTATTGGTTTGCACCAATAGAAAAAGTGATAAAAATTTCGGAAATACTCTCAAGGAAAAATTATCTTCTTTATGACACAGAAGCATTAAAAGGTGTATACAATGACTGGTTCATATTGAATGATGAATATGTAAAAAAGCTTAGCGATATTATTGAAGAAGTTTTAGAAGATATTGATGATGAAGAAATTGTAGATGAACTGTTTGCTTTAAAGAATGTCCTTGAGGGTGGAAGTGTTGTAGTAGGTTGACTTTTTTTTAATTTTTTTTTAAAATTTTAAAAAATTAAGTTTTTGCCTGATTCTGAAGGACTTTGTCCTGAAGATAAGGGCTTGAAAGTTAAAACTAAGACTGAGGGAGTTACCTGAGGTCAAGGAATGAAACAAAAGATTGGAATTGTCGGAATAATAGTCAGTGACAGAAAAAAGAATGCTTCCTTAGTAAATAAAATCCTCTCAGAGCATTCAGAAATAATCATCGGAAGAATGGGAATCCCTCAAAAAGAACTGGACACAGGTTTTATATCTCTTTTTGTAGAAGGCGATACAGACAAAATAGGCTCTCTTACAGGAAAACTGGGAAGTATAAAAGGCGTTACAGTAAAAAGTCTTTTAATTCCGATAAATAAGGAGGAAACTTGAGAATAGAAAGAGACTCAATTGGAGAAAAAAGTATTCCTTCTGATGCCTATTACGGAATTCATGCATTAAGGGCAAGGGAAAACTTTTGTGTAAGTGCTGCATTGCCGCACAGAGAACTCATATGGGCAATGGCAATGGTTAAAAAAGCCTGTACATGGGCAAACACAAAGCTTGGACTTCTTTCTGAGCAAAAGGCAAAGGCAATATTGTCTGCCTGTGATGAAGTTGCTAAGGGTATGTTTGACAGTGAAGTTATTGTTCCTGCACTTTCAGGTGGAGCAGGCACTTCAATTAACATGAATATCAATGAAGTTATTGCTAATAGAGCCATTGAACTTCTTGGATTTGAAAAAGGCAGATACGACATTATACATCCTGTTGAAGATGTAAACATGAGTCAGTCAACAAATGATGTGTTTCCAACAGCAGTAAAAGTAGCGGTTATAAAACTTTTGAAAGAGCTTGCTCATGAAGTTGCTTTGCTTCAGGGAGAGTTTCAAAAAAAAGAAAAAGAGTATGCAAAAATTTTGAAAGTTGGCAGAACCGAGATGCAGGATGCGGTTCCTGTGACAGCAGGGCAGGAGTTTTCAGCATGGGCAGAAGCTTTAAACAGAGATTGGTGGAGAATTAACAAAGCAGAAGAAAGAGTTCGTCAAATTAATCTTGGTGGAACAGCTGTGGGAACAGGGCTTAATTGTCCAAAAGCATTTATATCAATAGCAATTGAAAAACTTAGAGAGTTTACAGGACTGCCTCTTGCAAAAGCTGAAAATCTCTTTGAAGCAACCCAGAATACAGACACCTTTTCAGAAGTATCAGGATTTTTGAAAACTCTTGCAGCAGACTTGATAAAGATTGCCTCTGATCTAAGATTTTTAAGTTCAGGTCCTCGAGCAGGAATTGGAGAGCTGATACTCCCTCAAGTTCAGGTTGGCTCTTCAATAATGCCCGGAAAGGTAAATCCTGTAATACCTGAGATGGTAACTCAGGTTGGAATAAAAGTGATTGCTTCAGATATAGCAGTCAGTTATGCATGCAGTCTTGGCAATCTTGAGCTCAATCCATTTGTTCCTTTAATTGCCCATGAGCTTATTGGTTCACTTAAGCTCCTTAAAGAAACATACAGGATTTTTAGAGAAAAATGTGTGGCTGGAATTTTTGTTGATATAGCTCGATGTAAGGAACTTCTTGATCGTAGCTGCTCAGTAATAACGGCTTTTAGCCCCTATCTTGGATACGAAACCTGTGCAGAAATTTATAAAGAAGCTGTTAGAACTGGTAGAAAAGTTGAAGATTTATTGATAGAAAAAGGGTATTTCTCAAAACAACAGATTGAAAAAATTACTTTACCTGAAGAGCTTACAACTCCTGGCTTTGCCGGGATTAAATATTTAAAGGAGGAATTAAAATGACAGCAGTATTAACAAAAAAGGAAAAAACATGGATGGAAAAAGTTATTAAAGAGGATGAAGTAACAAAGTATATGGATGGAGGTAAAGATTTCATAAACGATGAAGAAATATGGGAGAAATTAATAGATAATTCAAACCCTGAACCAGCAAGGATTAGAGAAATAATTCAAAAATCTCTTTCAATTCAAACTCTTGAACCTGATGAAACCGCAGCTCTTCTTAATGTAAAGGATCCTGAACTGTGGCAGGAGATATTTGATGCTGCAGGCAAAGTAAAGAAAAAGGTTTATGATAACAGAATTGTCACATTTGCTCCTCTTTACTGTGGCAATTTATGTGTGAACAACTGTCTTTACTGCGGATTCAGACGAGACAATCATGTGATAAAAAGAAGAGTTCTTACTCTTGATGAAGTCAGAAGAGAAGCTGAGGTTTTAGCAGGAGAGATTGGACACAAGCGTCTAATTGTTGTTTATGGTGAGCATCCTTTAACAGGACCTCAATACATAAGAGATACAATTGAGACAATATACTCAGTTAGAGTAAAAACAAGAAACGGATATGGGCAGATAAGAAGAGTTAATGTAAATGCTGCACCAATGAGCATTGATGATTTAAAGATGCTTAAGGAAGTTGGAATTGGCACTTATCAGGTGTTTCAGGAGACATACCATCATGAAACATATGAAAAACTTCATCCTAAGGGCACGATTAAGGCTCATTATCAATGGAGACTTTACTGTCATCACAGGGCTCTGGAAGCGGGAGTTGATGATGTAGCACTTGGTGTTTTGTTTGGACTTTATGACTGGAGATTTGAAGTTATGGGACTTCTCTATCATGCAAGAGACCTTGAGAAACAGTTTGGCATCGGTCCTCATACAATCTCTTTTCCAAGACTTGAACCTGCTGCCAATACTCCATTTGTTCAGGAAACAAGATACAGGGTTTCTGATGAAGATTTTAAAAAGCTCATTGCTGTGATAAGGCTTTCTGTTCCATATACAGGAATGATTCTCACTGCTCGTGAGCCAGCGCACATTCGAAGAGAAATTATTGCTTCTGGAATGATTACTCAGACAGATGCCTCAACCCGAATTGGCATAGGCGCATACTCAGATAGATATAATGAGCAGGAACTTGAGCGTCAGCAGTTTGAACTTGGGGATACCCGTAGTCTTGATGAAGTTATCCGCGAACTTGCAGAAATGGGAATGATTACAAGCTTTTGCACTGCAGGATACCGTTGCGGAAGAACAGGTGAGCGTATTATGACACTGCTTAGAACAGGTAAAGAAGCTGTATTTTGTAAGCTCAATGCAGTTCTCACATTCAGAGAATGGCTTGATGACTTTGCTTCTCCTGAGACTAAGGCAGCAGGTGAAAAGGTTATCCAGAAAGAGCTTGAAGAGCTAAGGGAGCGTGTTCCAGAGAAAGTTTATAACAAGCTTCTTGAATACTACAGGAGGATTCAGAATGGAGAAAGAGACCTCTACTTCTAATCTCATTGAAAAATTTGATGAAATAGCTAACTATGTTAAAGAAAAATATGGAGCAAACATCTGGTTTGTTGAAATTATGGGAAAGAGACATTCATACATAGCTGGACATAGGGAGGACTCCTTTCTTCCTTCAGAGGTTATTTATTTGAGTGAGAGATATGCGATTGTATCAAATGAGTGGGAAAAGATAAAGGAAAAAGAAGCTGTGGTCAGTCTCTGCAAGGTTGCAATAAACGGCGGAGATTGTTGATGCAAATAAGCCATTTCATCTGTCACTGTGAGGGATTCAATGTCCTGAAGCAGTCTGTAAAGAAGAAATGAAGGAGGCAAAACCATGACAGTACCAAAAAGTCAAAGACTTCACATAGCTTTATTTGGAAGAAGAAATGCAGGGAAGTCTTCTTTAATAAATGCGCTTACAGGTCAAGACCTTGCCATTGTTTCAGATGTTCCTGGAACCACAACTGATCCTGTTTTTAAGGCAATGGAGATACTTCCTTTAGGTCCTGTTGTTCTTATTGACACAGCAGGAATTGATGATGTTGGTGAACTTGGACAACTTAGAAAGAAAAAATCCTATGAAGTGTTTGAAAAAACAGACCTTGTTCTTCTTGTAATTGATCCTCAAGCAGGATATGGAGAGTTTGAAAAGGAAGTTGTGCAAAAGGCTCAAAAAACTCAAACTCCTGTTATTTATGTAATCAACAAAGTAGATCTTTATCAACCATCTGAACTTCTGGAACAATTCAAACCACTTAATTTGCAGCCAGTGGTTTTTGTAAGTGCTTTAACCCGTAAGGGCATAGATGAATTAAAACAAGCAATTATCAACCATGCTCCAAAGGAATGGATACTTCCCACGGTTGTTGGAGACCTTATTAATCCTGGAGATGTGGTAATTTGCGTAATCCCTGTTGATAAGGCAGCTCCAAAAGGAAGACTGATTTTACCTCAACAAATTGTGATAAGAGACATTATTGACAGCGAAGCAATGGCTATGGTTGTTAAAGAGAGAGAACTCATCCATGCTTTTAATTATCTCAATAAAAAGCCCTCGCTTGTAGTAACCGATGCTTCAGTTTACAATAAGGCTGCAGCAGATACTCCCTCTGATATAAGACTTACTTCTTTTTCAATTCTGTTTGCCCGTTACAAAGGAGACCTTCAAACACTTGTTGAGGGAGTTAAAGCAGTTAAAAATCTTAAACCAGGCGATAAAGTTTTAATCTCTGAAGCATGCACCCATCATCCTGTTGAAGATGACATTGGAAGGGTTAAAATTCCAAGATGGCTAAGGGCTCAGGTTGGTGGTGATCTTGATATAGATGTAAAGGCAGGAGGAGGACCTCTTCCAGAGCCTCTTAATCAATACAAATTAATTGTTCACTGTGGTGCCTGTATGCTCAATCGTAAAGAGATGTTAAGCAGAATCATGCAAGCAAAGGTAGCAGGAGTTCCAATTGTCAATTATGGGGTAATAATGGCTCACATTCATGGAGTTCTTCACAGAGCCCTTTCTCCTTTTCCTCACTTACAATCAATCATAAGTGAAACAATGGATGACATGAAAGAAGAGATAGAGAGTTTAAAGAAAATAAGAGGTAGAAGGTGAATAAACAAGAGATATTAAAGCTTCTTACAGAGACTCCTTTTGAAGAAGTAGCAAAAATTGCAGATGAGGTAAGAAAAAAATTTCACGGAAATACAGTTCACCTGAGAGCAATTATTGAGTTTTCAAACTACTGCAAATGCAATTGTCTTTTTTGCGGGATAAGAAGGGACAATAAAAAATTGCCAAGATATAGAATGAGCAGTAAAGAAATAATTGAAACAGCTCACCAGGCAGCAAATGCAGGTTTTAAAACAGTGGTTTTACAGTCTGGAGAAGACCCTCAATGGAATGCTAAAAAAATCAGTGAAGTTGTAAAAGAAATTAAAAAGTTTGATGTAGCTGTAACTCTTTCTGTTGGAGAGTTAAGCTATAAAGACTATGCAATGCTCAGAGAAGCTGGTGCTGATAGATATCTTCTTAAGTTTGAAACATCGGATGCTAAGCTTTTTAAAGCATTAAAGCCTGATACAAACCTTCAGAAAAGAATCCAATGCATTAAATGGCTTAAAGAGCTTGGATATGAAACAGGCTCTGGAGTAATTGTGGGATTGCCGGGACAGACAATTCAATCTCTAACAGATGATATTTTTCTTATGAAAGAGCTTGAGCTTGATATGCTTGGAATCGGACCATTTATTCCACATCCTGAAACTCCTTTAAAAAACGCACCAATGGGCAATCCTTTGATAACTCTGAAAGTTCTGGCAATTATGAGAATTTTGCTTCCCCTTGCAAACATTCCTGCAACAACAGCTTTGAGAACAATTTCTTTTGATTTAGGAGAAAAAGCTTTTCAAGTAGGGGCAAATGTTGTTATGCCTGATATAACTCCTGAAAAATATAGAACCTTTTATGAAATTTATCCTGGCAAAGGACAATCAAGAGGTTCCTACGAGTTCTGGAAAAATTTCTTTAAAAACATCGGAATGACTGTGGCAACAACTTATTGAGCTTTTGACTTTCCACGATTTTTTATGCTAATTTTAAATTAAATCCTCAAAAATTAGGACAATGGAGGTGTAAAATATGAATACATTGAAGACTATGGTTTTAATGGTTTTTCTTACAGTATTTTTCATCTTTGTTGGTTCAGTCATTGGAGGCAAACATGGAGCTACAATTGCCTTGATTATGGCTTTTGGAATGAACTTCTTTGCTTACTTTTTTAGCCACAAGGTGGTTCTTGCCATGTATGGAGCAAAAGAGGTCACAGAAGCAGAAGCTCCAGAACTTTACAGTATTGTAAGAAGACTGTCACAAAGAGCAGGACTTCCAATGCCTAAGGTTTATATAATTGATTCTGAGCAGCCAAATGCTTTTGCAACAGGAAGATCTCCAAAGCATGGGGTTGTTGCAGTGACAACAGGAATCATGAGGATACTATCCCGTGAGGAGCTTGAAGGAGTAATTGGGCATGAACTTTCTCATATAAAACATAGGGACATTCTTATAAGCACGATTGCTGCTACAATTGCTGGAGCAATTTCTTATCTTGCTCAAATGGCTCAATGGGCAATGATTTTTGGGAGAGCCTCTGACGATGAGGAAGGTGGCAGTCATCCAATTGTTACACTGTTAATGTTGATAATAGCACCTCTTGTTGCAATGATTATTCAGCTTGCGATAAGCAGAGCTCGTGAGTATGAAGCTGATGCTGGTGGTGCAAGGCTCACTGGTAATCCTCTTTATCTTGCCAATGCTTTGAGGAAGCTTCATTATGCAAGCCAGGCAATACCAATGGATGCAAATCCTGGAACAGCTCATATGTTCATCGTAAATCCTCTTTCTGGTCGTAGCCTGATGAAACTTTTCAGCACACATCCACCAATTGAAGAGAGAATTGCTCGTCTTGAAGCAATGGCAAAGGGGTTATATTAATGGCAAAAGTTCTAATTTTAATGGGTAGTGACAGTGATTTTGATGTAATGAAAAAAGCAGCGAAAGTTTTATCTGATATGGAGGTATCTTTTGAGATTGATGTTTGCTCAGCCCACAGAACACCTGATAGAGCTAAAAAATATGCAGAACAAGCACAAGAAAAAGGGATTGAGGTAATAATAGCTGCTGCTGGAATGGCAGCTCATCTTGCAGGATTTATAGCAGCACATACAACCCTTCCAGTTATAGGTGTTCCTATAGCCTCAGGTGCTTTAAATGGCTTTGATGCTTTGCTTTCAACTGTTCAGATGCCGCCAGGAGTTCCTGTTGCAACAGTTGGAATTAATGGAGCTGAAAACGCAGCTTACCTTGCGTGCGAGATTCTATCCTTGAAATATCCTGAAATGAAAGATAAGCTCAAACAGAAAAGAATGGAGATGTACAGTAAGGTTCTTGAGAAAGCTGATAAGATTAAGAGAGAAATAAAAAATCAGGCAAAGTGATCATCAGGATAAATTAGTCATTCCAGAGTCATCCATCAGTGTGAGTTTTTGATTGTTTTATTTTTTTATATAAAAAGTGCTATATTTATAGTATGATTTTTGGTATTGAATTAATAGAAGAGCTTGAAAAACTTGATCCCGCAGTTAGAACTGCTTTTTTAAAAATTTTGAGACTTATCGAACAAACAATCGGTGATGTTGTTAAAAAAGAAGATTTTCTTGCTTTAAAGAGGGCTGTAGAAGAACTTTCAGAAAACGTAAAAGAACTATCAAAAAATGTAAAGGAACTTGCAGAGGCACAGAAGCATGCAGAGGAGAGACTCACACGTCTTGAACAGACTGTTGCTGAACTTGCTGAGGCACAGAAGCATGCAGAGGAGAGACTTACACGTCTTGAACAAACTGTTGCTGAACTTGCAGAGGCACAGAAGCATGCAGAGGAGAGACTTACACGTCTTGAACAAACTGTTGCTGAACTTGCAGAGGCACAGAAGCATGCAGAGGAGAGACTTACACGTCTTGAACAAACTGTTGCTGAACTTGCAGAGGCACAGAAAGAAATGCAGAAAGAAGTATCTCGCCTTGATAAAGCTATCCAGGAACTCTCAGAAGCACAAAAACGCACAGAACAAAGAGTGGAAGAACTTGCTGAGGCACAAAAACGCACAGAAGAATCTCTGAGGAAGCTTACAGAAGAACATAAAAAAACAAGAGAACATCTTGGAGGTTTATCAAATACAGTAGGTTACATTCTTGAAAATGAAGCTTACAAACATTTGCCAAAACTTCTTATGGAAGACTTTGGAATAGATGTTGAAGGAAGGCTAATAAGAGACTTCATTGAACTTCCCGATGGCAGATATGAAGAAGTGAATATATTTGGTAAAGGAAGAAAGAACGGCAAAGAACTGATAATAGTTGGCGAGGCAAAAACACAGCTAAAGAAGGCTGATATTGATGCTTTTTTAAAAAAATTAAGCAAAATAGAGAAAGTTCACGCTCAAGAAAAAATACTCCTAATGGTGACTCATCAGGTTGTCAATCCTCAAGTATTTAAATATGCCCAGCAGAAAGGCATAGCTAAAGTTTACCTGAGCTATCAATTTGCCTAATTCTTATTTACGAATTTTGATGTTCTATCCTTATTACAAGTACTGATCCAGCCGAAACAGTGATTTTTTCCAAATGAATAGGATATGTTAGCATTAGCTTTGAGATTTCCTGCTTATTTCCTGATTTTATTAATGTAGCTGGGTATTTAAATCACATAGCTTTAATTGAAGTTGAAGGTAAGGTCAAAACATGGATAATCTTGCCTTATATTCCTCTATTTAAAAAATCTTGACAATTTTTTATTATTTTTATAAAATTAAAATACTAAAATATATTTTATATAATCATAACAATTTAAAGGAGTTTAAAAAATGAATAGAAGTCGTAGAAATTTAGATGAAGCTAATTTTAAAACAAAAAAAGGAGGAAGCATTATGAAAAGTTTAAGTTGTTTTTTTGCGTTTTTATTTGTTTTATTTATTTCTTTAAATTCCTATGCAGCTGACATTACAGAGTGGCTATCAATTTCAGGTTCAGCAACAACAGTTTATCAATGGCTCAACAAAGCTCAAGGTAATGTTGAAAACAAGGATCGTGGCTCTGCAGTTATTGATTTTAATGTATCCCTTAAACCAACTGAAAACGATGAATTTTTTGTAAGGGCAAGCTTTGCAAAAGGAAGCGGATTTCATAGACAAGGAGATTATCCTTTTACGCTCAATCCCAATGCTGATGATTTATTTGTTGATCTTCAAAATATTAATGGTCATTCAAGGGATCACTTACAGGAGTTGTGGTATTCTCATAAGTTTCCAATTCAGAAAGATATGTCCATTAAGCTAACAGCAGGAATAATTGATTCAACAGCTTTTATTGATGACAATGCCTATGCAGCAGATGAATTACATCAATTTATGAATGAAGCTCTGGTTCATAATCCTTTAGCTAATTTACCAAGCTATGATGCTGGTGTAGCAGCAGAATTTGAAGCAGGTGGATTTCATTTAAGATTAGTAGGAATGCGTTCAAAAAATGAAAATGAAAATATGGATGTAAAAAACTATAACTGGATAGGTGCACAGATTGGATACAAAGTTGAAAGCTCACTTGGTGAGGGAAACTACAGGCTTTATGCCTATACAACAAACAAGAAGTTTGAAAACTGGGATGCAGATGCATATAAGGCATTAAGAGGGATTGGAGTATCCTTTGACCAACAACTAATAAAAGACACACTTGGAGCTTTCCTCCGTGCAGGATGGCAGGATGACTCTGCAGCAGTGGATTACAACAGAATGATTTCATTTGGATTAAATCTTAATGGATCAGTGTGGGGGAGAAAGGATGATGAAGTGGGAGTTGGTTATGCATATTTAAAGAGTCCATCAAAGAATCTGGATTTGAGTCGTAGTCAAGTATTTGAATCCTATGTAAAGTTTAAGTTGTTTGCTTATAAGTTTTTAAGCTCTGACATAACCCTTGATTATCAATACATACAGGACAAAACCCGTCAAGAAGGCACAAAAGCAGGACATATATATGGAGTAAGATTTAACATTAACTTTTAAGGAGAATTTTAAAATGATTTCAGGGAAAAATTTTTTATCCCTAAAAGAGTTATACATTGGTGAAACTGCTGAGATTGTGTATATAGATAGAAATATTCCATTAGCTAAAAAACTGAGAGATATGGGAGTAAGAGAAGGAGTTTTAATTGAATTAATTTCTTTTGATCCTTTGTTGAATAAAAAAGTTGTATTAAAAGTTGCCGATTCTTATTTAGCTTTTGATGCAGAGATAGCAGAATTTATTAGAGTAAGACCTATAAGGTCATGGTATAACTTTTACAAAGAACAGGCTTTTTATGATTCTCTTACAGGTTGTTTAAATAAAAATGCAGCTTCCCTGATTTTACCTGCAGAGTATGAGAAAGTTACAAATATTAAAATACCTCTGTCAATTATCCTTATAGATATTGATGATTTTAAAAAAATTAATGATCTTTACGGACATGCTTTTGGAGACAGAGTTTTAAGTGAACTTGGCAGTATGCTCAGGAAAAATGTGAGAAGAACAGATATAGTTTTTAGATGGGGTGGTGAAGAGTTTCTCATATTGATGAAAGGACTGAATGTAGAATCATCTTATGTAGTTACTGAGAGATTGAGAGAATGTGCTCAATGCCTTGATATACCACCGCATGGAAAAGTGATAAAAATAAGCGCAGGAGTTGATGGAGTTCCTCCATATGTTCCGATGAATGAATTGATTGAAAAAGTTGATAAAGCTCTTTATGCAGCAAAGAGCAGAGGTAAAAATCGAGTATGCACTTTTTTCTGGAAAATGTGACATGAAGCTACATAAAAAATCATGCAATCTATGGTGATTTAAAATTTTTTAAAAAAGGAGGTTTTTATAGTGATGCCGCTTGCATTGGTTCAAGAAGGAGAGAAAGTTGAAATTGTAGATTTTATTAAAGCTGGCAGAGCCCTCTTTTGTCGTCTTAGAGATATAGGAATTTTCCCTGGTAAGGTAGTTGAGGTATTAAGCAATCAAGAACGTGGCCCGATACTTTTAAAAATTGATGAATCAAGAGTTGCTATTGGTAGAGGAATGGCAATGAAAATTTTGATAAGGAGGATACAATGAAACTTAGCGAACTTAAAGTTGGACAAAAGGCAAAAATTTTGTCAATAAAAACAAAGGGAATAATCAAAAGAAGGCTTATGGATATGGGAGTTTTAGATGGAGAACCTATAATTGTAGAAAAGGTTGCTCCTCTTGGTGATCCTATTGATATTGTAGTGAAAAATTATCATCTTTCATTGAGAAAATCTGAGGCAGAAAAAATAGAAGTGGAGGTGATGCAATGAAGACAATTAAAGTTGCTGTAGCAGGAAATCCAAACTCAGGAAAGTCAACTCTTATAAATGCAATAGCAGGCACAAATCTTTATGTAGGTAACTGGCCTGGAGTAACAGTTGAGAAAAAGACAGCTACATTTAAAGTTGATGATTTAACTATTGATCTCGTTGACCTTCCTGGAACATACAGTCTTAGTCCTTATACCCAGGAAGAAATTATTGCAAGGGATTTTATTGTAAAAGAAAAACCTGACATCATAATTGATGTTGTTGATTCAACAAATCTTGAAAGAAACCTTTATCTTGCAATTCAACTTCTTGAACTTGGAATTCCTGTGGTTGTTGCGTTAAACATCTATGATGAGGCAAAGAAAAAGGGGTACGAGATAAATACAAATGCAATGGAGCAACTACTTGGTATAAAAGTAGTTCCAACTGTTGCTACAAGAAAAGAAGGAATAAAGGAATTACTTCAAGCTATAAAAGAAATTGCTGACTCTCCAGATAAATTTAGACCCAGAATACTTAATTATGGAGCAGATGTGGAAAATGCATTAAAGATAATTGAAAATGGAATAAGGCAATCTCGTAAGGAATTAATTGAGATTTATCCGATAAGATGGCTTTGTTTAAAGCTTCTTGAGGAAGATGAAAGGGTCCTCAAGGAAACAGGTTTTACAGGAGAGGAAGAGTTTCTTAAGAAAGCGAAATCACATATTCTTAAAGCCCAAGAGGAAGATATTGAATCAATGCTTGCTGAAATAAGATATGGAATAGCTCACGGTATAACACAAGAAGTTCTGAGAAAAAAAGATGTGGCAAGAATTGACTTAACACAAAAGATAGACAAAATCGTTTTGAATAGATATCTTGGGATTCCAATATTTCTCGCTATAATGTGGCTTGCCTTTAAACTTGCCTTTGATTTTTCACAGCCTTTTAGCGACTGGATTGATGGATTAATATCAGGACCAATTAAACGTTGGGCAACGGTGGGGCTTAATGCCTTAAATTCTCCAGAATGGCTTGTTTCTCTTGTTACTGATGGAATTATTACAGGAGTTGGAGCTGTTTTAGTTTTTGTTCCTCTTATTGGAATTATTATGTTTCTTATGACTTTACTTGAAGGAAGCGGATATATGGCAAGAGCTGCTTTTGTAATGGATAGACTTATGCATTTTATAGGGCTACATGGAAAATCTTTCATTCCTTTGGTTTTAGGATTTGGATGCAATGTTCCATCTATTTATGCAACAAGAGTTCTTGAAACAGAAAGAGATAGAAAGCTTACTGCAATGATATGTCCACCTATCTCATGTGGTGCAAGGCTTCCAGTATATGTGCTTTTTATAGGTGCTTTTTTCACTGCTAACGGAGCTACAGTGCTTTGGTCTCTTTACATATTAGGAATAATTATGGGGATTGTAGTTGGTTTTATCCTTAAAAATACTCTCTTTAAAGGACCTACTCCTCCATTTATTATGGAGCTTCCTCCATACAGAATTCCAACATTAAGAGATTTAAGAATTCATACATGGCAGAAACTTAAACATTTTCTGATTAAAGCTGGAACATTTATTTTTGCTTCCTCTATTGTATTTTGGTTTTTATTAAATACACCATATGGAGTTGAAAAAGAAAATTCATATCTTGGAAAAATTGGGCAAACAGTAAGCCCTGTTTTTGAACCTCTTGGATTTGGTAATTGGCAGGCTACTTCTGCTTTAATAACAGGTGTGATAGCGAAAGAAGTGGTTGTAACTACAATGGCAGAGATTTATGTTCCAGAGAAAAAAGAGGAAAAAGAACAACCTGCTTTCAGTGAAGAAATAAAAAATATTTTTGCTGGATTTGTTTCTGCTGTGGGAGAGGCTTTTTATAATGTTTTTTCAAGATTTGGAATATCAGCCTGGGAAACAGAAGAACAACCAGAAGAGCTTCAAAATAAGCTTCAAACAGTATTTACTCCATTAAGTGCTTACGCTTTTTTAGTTTTTGTTTTACTTTATTTACCATGCCTTACTTTTGCCTTTACTCTGAGAGCTGAATTTGGATGGAAAACATTGGGGTGGGTATTAATTATCTATTTAATTTTGCCGTGGATAACTGCTTTTGTTGTTTATCAAGGCGGAAGATTATTGGGATTAGAATAAGTTTTAATTTTATTAAGGAGCTTGCAAAGGGCTTCCAAAAATTGGAAGCCCTTTTTTTATTTAAAAAATTTTTTAAATTGCCGATAGAAAAATTTGACCAAAGAATCTCTAAATTCGCTTAAGAAACTAAATTTCTAATACTAATTTTAATTTTTTAGTCCTACTTGACAAAATTAGTAATTTAATTTATAATTAGATTAATCTAATTCAATTTTAAATATCTATAGGAGGTTCATATGTGCATAGCACTTATTGGAGGAATGGACAGGCTTGAAAGACATTATTTTGAAGAAGCAAAAAAAATGAATGTAACGCTGAAAGTTTTTACAAAACTTGAAAAGAATTTAGAAAAAAAGATGGGAAAAGTAGATGGAGTAATTGTTTTTACGAACAAGGTCTCCCATGAACTCAAAGCAATACTAAAAAAAATGAACATGCAATGTCCCTGCTTGATGTGCCACAGTTGTGGAATAAGTTCTCTGAGAAAATGTATTGAATCTTTACAAAAACAGCAATTTCCGCCTTTGGCGGATAAAACAACCTAACTCAAAGGAGGAGTAATTATGTTAGAAGGAAAAGTAGCAATCCTAGCAGGAGGTAGCACTTTGGAATCAGAGGTATTGGTTCATTTCGGAGTAACTCCTTATTTTATTATTTATGATCCAGCTACAAAAAAATGGGAAGCTGCAGAGAATCCTGGAGCTAAATTAGAATCTTCAAGAGGAATAACGGCTGCAGAATTTCTTATTGGGAAAGGAGTAAAACATGTAATTACAGTATTAATAGGTCCAAAACCTTTTGAAACATTGACAAGCCATGGTGTTAAACTTCATCCTGGAGTAAAACTTTCTGTTCAACAGGTTATTGAGTCTATTGAAAAAGGAAATTTGCAAATGCCTCTTAAAGCTTCGACAGAGCCAGCTCATTTAGGCAAAGAAGGTGGTTGCTAAATTTTTATTGGGGAGGTTTATCCTCCCCAATTCTATAAGAAAAAAAATGGTGATAAAAATGAAGAAACTCACTAAAGAGCAAGTTTTCGAGATTCAGAAACTATGTTCTATCGCATCTCAAAGAAACTTTATTAATATCCATGAATTTAGTGAGGCTTTAGGAAGTGCTATTGATTCTAAGGACAAATTTACGTTCAAACATTCTGAACAAGTAGCAGTTATTAGTTGCATGTTAGCATTAACTTTGGGGTTTCCTGGTTATGCAGCAGATATTATTCATGTAGCTGGGCATTTGCATGATATAGGGAAAATATTTATTCCTGAAAGTATTTTGTTAAAACCTGATAAACTAACTTCCGAAGAATTTGAAATTATAAAAAGGCATCCTGAATATGGAGCTAAAATTTTATCAAGAGTGAATTTTTGTATAAAGAGTGGAATATGTGAGATGGTTCTTTATCATCATGAAAGATGGAATGGAAGTGGATATCCTAAGGGACTGAGGGAAAAAGATATTCCTTTAGGTGCAAGAATTATAGCAGTAGCTGATGTATTAAGTGCTCTTTTGCAGGAAAGACCTTACAGAAAGGCTTTCTCGTGGGATGAAGCCATGGAAGAAATAACAAAAAACAGCGGAATTTTATTTGACCCTGATGTGGTTAATGCTTTAATTGAAGTTGAAGGTAAGGTAAAAACATGGATTGGTTTGATTTAATTTTATGCTATAATAGTTATATGAATGCTAAAATAAAATTAGAACTAACTGAAAATCTTGAAGATTATTTATATGACATTTTTGAAATCTTGAAAATTGCTCCTATTGCGAGGATAAAGGATATTGCAAAAAAAAGAAATGTAAAACTGTCAAGTGCAGTTATTGCTGCAAAAAGCCTTGCTGAGAAAGGGCTAATAAACTATCAGAAATATGAATATATCACATTGACTGAAAAAGGACTTAAAATAGCAAAAGAAATTGAAAGCAAAAAAAGAATCCTTTATAAATTTTTAACTGAAATTCTTAAAGTAACTCCAGAGACAGCCCAGAGAGATGCTCATAAGATGGAACATGATTTATCAGAGGAAACAATAAAGAAAATTATTGAGTTTACGAAAAATTTCAAAGGCAGCTCTTAAATTACGGTGGGCATTTGCTGCAGATTGATGCAAAAAGTGATGTTGAAAGATATCTGTCTCCTCTGTCAGGCAAAATTACAACAATAACTCCACTACGAAGTTCACTGGCTTTTTTTAATGCCACATACATTGCAGCACCAGATGACATCCCAACAAATACTCCTTCTCTTATGGCTAATTTTCTTGTTGTATCAAAGGCTTCTTCATCATTTACATAAATTTTTTCATCAAGCCTTGAAGGATCAAAAATTTTAGGCACAATGGCTTCAGACATATTTTTCAATCCTTGAATTCTATGTCCTCTGACAGGTTCAACTCCGATGATTTGAATATTGCTATTAAACTCTTTTAGGCGTTTACTTACGCCCATAACTGTTCCTGTTGTTCCCATCCCTGCTACAAAATGGGTAACTTCACCCTTTGTTTGCTCTATAATTTCTTTCCCAGTTGTTTCATAGTGAGCTCTTATGTTGGCTTCATTGTCAAACTGATTTGGCATAAAATAAAGCTCAGGTGCTTCTTCATATATCTGATATGCAAGCCTTATTGCTCCATCAGTACTTTCCTCAGCACAAGAGAGAATTAATTCTGCACCGAGTGCCTCAAGAATTCTTCTACGCTCCACACTTACACAGGCAGGCATTACAAGTTTTATCCTGTATCCTTTAGCTGCAGCAATCATCGCAAGCCCTATACCTGTATTGCCTGAAGTTGGTTCAAGTATTATTTTATCCTTTGTAAGTAAGCCTTTTTCTTCAGCTTCTTTTATCATATAAAAAGCAGTCCTGTCTTTAACAGAACCACCAGGATTTGCTCCTTCAAATTTTCCGTAAAGCTTTACTTTCGGATTTGGATTAATTCTATCAAGCCTTATAAGTGGTGTATTTCCTATAATATCTAAAACACTCATGAAATCATTATATCACAAATTTTTAAACTTTTTCCTTACTTCTTTTATTTTTCCACAGCTGAAATTCCCTTCTGGGCAATGTCCTCTAACACAAGCAGGTCCTGCGTCTTTAAAAATTCTTGGAGCAATTTTTTTTACAAGTTTTAACATCTCTGTTGCAAGTTCTCTTATCTCCCATTGAGCACGATTACAGCATCGAACTCTGAAAAAATGAAGTAATTCTCTTGCATTCATTGTAATAACTATTTTAGTTTCAGCAGCATTTGGAAGGACAAATCTTGCATCCTGTCGTGCCAGTTCTCCTTTTAATCCCTGTTTTTCCAGCGCCTGAAGAATTCTGCAGTAGTATTCATGAGCTTTTTGCATTGCTTCAAGAAAAATTTTTCTTATTTCTTCATTTTCATTTATTGTATGTGGAATTATAAAATCAAAGCCTTTTTCTTCACTTACATATCTCTGCGATTGTTGACTGTAAGAGGCAATTCTATGTCTTACAAGTTGATGAGAACATGCCCTTGAGATTCCTTCAACAGCAAAACTGAAACTGACATGTTCAAAAGGACTGAGATGTCCATTTTCTCTTAAAAGATTAATTAATCTTTCTTTTTCATCTTCTGTTAACTTTTTTTTTAATTCATCAATCCCTACCGGGCTGTAACAGAGTCTTGCAGAAAGAGCAACTACCTCTTCAGGGTCTGGTGTATGACTAAGAATTGATACTTTAAGAGAGGCTTCTTTCATAGCGTGCCTTTTGTTGATGGCAAAATTTCTCCCATCACTCTGCTCGCTTCGTGTATTGCTTTTGCAAAGGCTTTAAAAATGGATTCAATAACATGATGAAGATCTTTTCCATAAAGGACATTCACATGTAAAGTTATTTTTGCGTTATTGACAACTGCTCTGAAGAACTCTTCAAAAAGTCCAATGTCAATATCCCTTATATATCCTTCAAATGGAACATTGTAAACAAGAAAAGATCTACCACCAAGATCTAATGATACTTGAGTCAGTGCTTCATCCATTGGAATTGATGAAAAACCGTATCTTTTTATACCTTTCCTGTCAGCCAGCGCTTTATCAATGCATCTACCTAAGACAATTCCTATGTCCTCAATTAAATGGTGATAATCTACATGTATGTCACCTTTTGCCTCAATAGTTAAATCAAAGTTTCCATGAAAAGCAAAAAGTTCAAACATGTGGTCTAAAAATCCAATGGAAGTACTTATATTAGCCAGTCCATTTCCATCTAAGTTGAATTCCATTTTAATATCTGTTTCCTTTGTTTTTCTATTTAGTGAGGCTTTTCTCATCAGGTTTCTCCTAATATTTTCTTTATTGTTTTTAAAAATTCCTCATTTTCTTCGCTTGTTCCAATTGTTATTCTCAAGGCATTATTTATGACTGAAGAGAGGTCTCTTACAAGAATTCCAGCCTTTATAAGCTTCCTGTAAATACTTTTGCTATTTTCAATTTGTAATAATATAAAATTTGCCTCCGATGGATAAACTTTTATCTTTTGAATCCTTAACAGTTCCCTGTAAAGCCTCTGTCTTTCTTTTATAATCTGACAGATGAATTTTTTTATCTGCGGATAAAACCTGTTAAGAGCCTCTGTTGCCACATACTGGGTAATGGAGTCCACATTATAGGGAAGTCTTACCTTGTTTATTTCATAAAAGAAATTTTTTTCTCCTATAAGATATCCCAGTCTCAATCCAGCAAATCCGATTTTGCTCAGTGTTCTTAAAATTAAGAGATTATCATAATCCTTCAAAAACGGTAAAAATCCTTTTTTACTTGAAAAGGGTTGATATGCTTCGTCAATCACTACGATTGATGAATTTTTTTGAGCAAATTCTATGATTTTTAAAATTTTATCAGTTGAAAAGGTATTGCCTGTGGGATTGTTTGGAGAGCTGAGAAAAATTAAACGCGGTTTTTTTAATTTAATTAGTTTCAAAAATTCTTCATCATTTATATCAAAATTATTATCAAGACTGCATTCAACTGTTTCAACTCCAACTGATTGAGCTATTATTCCATACATTGCAAAGGTAGGTGCTGGATAAAGAACAGGCCCTCCAAAAGTAAGAATAAGATAATAAATTAATTCATCAGAACCATTTCCAGGCATTATGTTTTCATGGCTGAGTTTTACTTTTCTGGCAAGAGCTTTTCTTAGCAAAATGGCTTCTGGATCAGGATATCTGTTTAGATGAATATTAATTTCTGAAATAAAATCGGACAATTTAACAGGGAAAGGCGATTCATTGGCATCAAGCTTAATTTTACACGGAATTTCCTTTGCCTGATATGGCTTCAGTTTCTGAATATTTTTTCTTAGAAGAGATTCCAGATTCAATTTGTCCATAGATTTTTATCATAATTGGTCATTCAAATATTGTCAACTAACTAAAAGACAATTAAAATTGCCATTAGGAAATTACTGTGTTTAGCCACTTTAGCTGTCAAAAAATCTCTGAGGAAGCGAAAGTGAGTTTCTGATCGGCAATTTTACCCTGCAATTAGCTAACAGGATAATGCATGTGTTATAATTGTTAAATCTCTAATGGAGGTGGGATAATGAAGATTTATTATGATGTTGATGTAAACACAGATGTTCTTAAAGGTAAAAAAATTGCAATAATAGGATACGGCAGTCAAGGACACGCTCATGCAAATAATCTTCGTGACAGTGGATTTGATGTCATTGTTGGACTGAGAAAAGGCAAAAGCTGGCAAAAAGCCGAAAATGCTGGGCTAACTGTTATGACGGTTTCTGAAGCCTCAAAGATAGCAGATATAATAATGATTCTTACGCCTGATGAACTCCAGCCAGAGCTTTACAAAACAGAAATACAGCCAAACATGAAAAAAGGTGCTTTTCTTGCCTTTGCTCATGGATTTAACATTCACTTTGGGCAGATAGTTCCTCCAGAGGATATAAATGTTTTTATGGTTGCTCCAAAAGGACCAGGACATCTTGTAAGAAGTGAATATTTAAAAGGGATGGGAGTTCCATGTCTTATGGCAGTATATCAGGATCCATCAGGCATAACGAAAGATGTTGCCCTTGCATATGCAGTGGGTATTGGTGGTGGAAGAGCAGGAATTATTGAAACAACATTTAAAGATGAGACAGAAACTGACCTATTTGGTGAACAGGTTGTTCTATGCGGCGGTTTGACTGCTCTTATAACTGCAGCCTATGAAACACTGGTTGAAGCCGGATATCCTCCTGAGCTTGCCTATTTTGAATGTCTCCATGAAGTAAAACTCATTGCAGACTTAATTTATGAAGGTGGTATATCAACAATGCGTTATTCAATAAGTAATACTGCCCAGTATGGAGACTTAACCCGTGGACCACGGATTATCAATGAATCTGTAAAAGCTGAAATGAAAAAAATCCTTGAAGAAATTCAAAATGGCACTTTTGCAAAGGAATGGATACTTGAATGCAAAGTAGGCAAACCCACTTTTAATGCTCTTACTAAGAGGGGTGAAGAACATCCGATTGAAAAGGTGGGAGAAAAATTAAGAGCAATGATGCCATGGCTTAAAACTTCAAGGCTTGTGGATAAATCAAAGGCATGATCAGAAAAGAAGTAATACCCTACGTTCTGGGTGGGTTATTTTTAAGCTCCTTTTTTTACTTTTTATGGTTAGAACCTCTGGCAATTGCATGTCTTGTTGTGTGTGTATTTTTTCTTTATTTTTTCCGTGATCCTGAAAGAATTCCACCAGCAGACCCTAACGCTGTTGTTTCTCCCGCAGATGGAAAGGTAATAGAGATAAGACACAACAGTAACCTATGCGGCCATGATTATTTGGAACTCAGCATATTCATGTCACCCCTTGATGTTCATGTTAACAGAGTACCCTTTGACGGCGTTGTAAAGGAAATAATTTATACGCCCGGGAAATTTTTTTCAGCTTTTAAAGAGAAGGCTTACAGAGAAAATGAAAATATAAAAATAAAACTTGAGACTTCTCATGGAGATATAATTGTAAGGCAGGTTGCGGGTTTTATAGCACGAAGAGCAGTATGCTGGGTAAAAGAAGGAGAAAGGCTGAAAAAAGGAGAAAGATTCGGGATGATAAAGTTCAGTTCCAGAGTTGATGTGTGTCTTCCATCTTCTTTTAAAATTCAAGTAAAAGTGGGAGATAAAGTTAAAGCTGGACAGACAATAATTGCATTATTACAGTAATGATAAAAGCCAAAAAGAAAATAAGAGATCCGAATAAAAAACCCAGAAAAGGCGTTTACATTCTTCCAAATGCACTTACACTTTGTGGTATGTTTTTTGGCTTTTATGCAATAATAACAGCAATAAATGGAAAGTTTATTCATTCTGCATGGGCAATAATTCTTGCAAATATTTTTGACGGACTTGATGGATGGGTGGCAAGACTTACAAGAACAACTACACGATTCGGTGTTGAGCTTGATTCTCTTTCAGACCTTGTTGCCTTTGGAGTAGCTCCTGCAATTCTTATATACAAATGGTCACTTTTTGACTTTGGAAGAGTGGGATTTGCAATAGCTTTCTTATTTGCTGCCTGTGGAGCTTTAAGGCTTGCAAGATTTAACATTCAAGTTGGAGGTATTAAATCATTTAAAGGTCTACCAATACCAGGTGCTGCTACAATGCTTGCTGCTACTGTTATTTTCTGTCAGGAAATATTAAACTTTACTCCGCAGAGAAATTTATTTTTTCCTGTGCTTACATTTATTTTGTCTTTTATGATGGTCAGCAATCTTAAATTTCATGGGCTCAAAGAGGTTGACTTTAAGGAGAAAAAACCTTTCTGGATACTCCTGTTTTTTATCCTTTTGATTTTCTTTATCGCAATTCATCCACCTCTTGCCATATTTATACTTGCAAGCCTTTATGTTGTTTCAGGTATAATTGAAAATATAATAATTTTAATCAAAAAAAGAAGACAAAATGCTTTGCATTTTTATGAGGGCATAAGCCCGAAAGAGTCAAAATCTGAGGTGCAGGATGAGAAGGATAAAAATATTTGACACAACACTGAGAGATGGAGAGCAATCTCCTGGTGCATCAATGAATGTGGATGAAAAAATACAGGTGGCAAAACAGCTTAGAAAACTCGGCGTTGACATAATAGAGGCAGGATTTCCAATAGCATCACCAGGAGATTTTGAAGCCGTAAACAGAATTTCAAAGGAAGTAAAAGGTGTAGTTATTGCCGGACTTTGCAGAGCTCGTGATGAAGACATTGAAAGAGCAGCTGAGGCATTGAAACCGGCAGAACAAAAAAGAATTCATACATTTATTGCCACATCAGATATACATTTAAAATACAAACTCCGAATGGACAGAAATCAGGTTATTGAAGCAGCAGTGAAAGCTGTTAAAAAAGCAAGGCAGTATACTGATGATGTTGAGTTTTCAGCTGAGGATGCAACCCGTTCAGACTGGGATTATCTCTGTAAGGTTACTGAAGAAGTAATAAAAGCAGGTGCTACAACTGTAAACATTCCTGATACTGTGGGATACACAATTCCGCAGGAATATGGAGAGCTTATTGAATATATTATGAATAAAGTTCCCAACATAGATAAAGCCACAATAAGTGTTCACTGTCATAATGATCTCGGGCTTGCAGTAGCAAATTCTCTTACTGCGATACTTAAAGGTGCTGGGCAGGTAGAATGCACAATTAATGGAATTGGTGAAAGAGCTGGAAATGCTGCTCTTGAGGAGATTGTTATGGCACTTAAAGTAAGAAATGACTTTTTTAAGGCTGATACAGGAATTGTTACTCAGGAAATTTACAGAACAAGCAGGCTTGTAAGTAAAATTACAGGAATGATTGTTCAGCCCAATAAAGCAATTGTTGGAGCAAATGCCTTTGCCCATGAAGCTGGAATTCATCAGGATGGAGTTCTCAAAGAGAGAACAACCTATGAGATCATGAGACCTGAAGACATAGGAATTCCAAGCTCTAAAATAGTGCTCGGTAAACACTCTGGAAGACATGCCTTCAAGAAAAGACTTGAAGAACTTGGCTTCAGCCTTACAGAAGAGGAGATAAACCGTGCTTTTGAAAGATTTAAAAGACTTGCTGATCAGAAAAAATATATTTTCAATGAGGACATTGAGGCACTGGTTTCCGATGAAGTTTTAAGAATAACAGAGGTCTATCAATTGATAGATCTTGAGGTGTCAAGCGGAACAAAGAAAAAACCATCAGCTACAGTAAGAATGAAAATAAACGGAGAGGAAAAAGAAATCACTATTTCAGGTGATGGACCTGTTGATGCAGTTTACAAAGCTATTACTGAACTTACAGGTTCAAAGGCTGAACTGAATAAATTTGAGATAAAGGCAATAACAGGTGGAACAGATGCTTTGGGAGAAGTAACAGTTATCCTTGAAGAAGGTGGACATACTGTAAGAGGACATGGCTCTGATACAGACATAATTGTCGCCTCTGCGAAAGCATACATCAATGCACTGAATAAGCTTGCATTAAAGAATCTCAAAAACTAAAGTAATTTTATGAGCGAAACTGAAAAAGATTTAACAGTAAACTTAAAGAATTTGAAGGCTTAACACGAATTGATAGGCTGATCTTCCAGTTGTGCCGTGAACTAAAGCCCATTCACGGGCTTTTTTAATTAATTCGTCAGGAAGCATACTTATTCCATTTTTACTTGCATAATACCTTACTATTTCAAGATACTGTTCCTCTGAAAACCTGTAAAATCCAATTCTCAAGCCGAATCTCTCAATTAAAGATGCCCGCTCCTGCAGATTATCCTCTGGAAAAAGCTCATTGTCAGAGTTGGATATAGCGGGCATGAGATTTCTTCTATTTGAAGTGGCATAAATAACAGAATTTTCAGGAATTTCTTCAATTCCGCCATCCATAATAATCTTTAAGTCTCTAAATTCTTGGTCATCTTCATTAAAAGAGAGGTCATCTATGAATATAATAAACCTGAAATTGGGATTTTCATAAATTATGTCATAAAGATAGGAAATGGTGATAATATCATTTTTTAGAACCTGAATCATTTTTAAAGGCGTTTCTTTAAAATAATTAAGTAAACTCTTTATTAGCGTGGTTTTACCTGTTCCTCTTTCACCCCATAAAAGGACATTATTTACTCTTTTGCCTTCAATAAAAGCTTTCGTGTTTGCAATAATCAACTGTTTCTGTTTTTCAATTCCGTAAAGTTCATTAATGTTTTGTTTTGGAATCCTTATAACAGGCTTTAGCTGTCTGTCTTTTCCATTCCATGCGAATGCCTGATATTTGTCAAACATAAATTTTATTATAACATTCAATAAGATTTTATTAGAAGCACAGACTTTTCATGTTTTATGAGCCACTGTTTTGCCTCTATTCCAAGGCTATATCCTCCTGTGGTTCCGTCAGATTTGATTACTCTATGACAGGGAATAACAATCGGTAAAGGATTTCGCTTTAAAGCCTGTCCAACAGCTCTTGGTGATGTATTAAGTTTGTTAGCAATCCAGTTGTATGTAACAGTATGAGCATATGGTATTTTAAGGGTTAAATCAAGAACTGCTCTATCAAACTCAGATACATTCTGGATGTTTACAGGATAATTAAACTCTGAGAGTTTTCCTACAAAATACGCATTCAGTTGTTCAACAAAATTCAAGGCAATTCCTGGGATGCATGTTTTTTCAAGATTTGTTAAAGATATTTTCGTTACTGCTAATGAATTATCAAATAAAATTTCAAGAAAACCAACAGGAGTTTTTACGCAGGCAAAATACATTAATTTATTATAATAGCATAAACTAATTAAAGTTGACCTTTTAGCTTATTTTTTTGTATTCTAAATTTGTGGGCCGTTAGCTCAGCTGGTAGAGCAGCTGACTCTTAATCAGCGGGTCGCAGGTTCGAATCCTGCACGGCTCATTGATTTTAAAGAGTTGTTGATTTTTATTCTCCATATTATTCAACACATGTTCATCACATATAGCCTCAAGCACTTTTTTCTTTAAGTCTGGATTAATTTTATCTTAAAATTATATTGCTATATCTTTTAAAACCTGACTAGCACTACCGTAAAATACTATCTCTGCCATCCAATCCCAGTCTGTTTCTGCCTTATTTATGAAAATGAGCTTTGCACCTCTTGTATGGGCAATTCTCGGGATTGAAGCAGCGGGTTCAACCTGAAGAGATGTTCCAATTACGAGCATGAGGTCACATTGATTGGCGATCTGCTGTGCCATAATGAGTTCTTTTTCAGGCATTGGTTCTCCGAAAAATACAACTGTTGGCTTTATTATGCCACCACAGTCGTAACATCTTAAATCAAGCTGTTCCTCAAGCATTTTCAATATTTCATCCATTTTATAAAGTTTTTCACAGTCAAGACAGATTGCACCTCTTTGATTACCGTGAAGTTCAATAACGCTTTTACTGCCAGCCATTTGATGAAGTCCATCAATGTTTTGTGTTATAACATGTTTAATAAATCCCTTTTTTTCAAGCTCTGCAAGGGCAATATGTGCATTATTTGGTTTTGCATTTGTGAGATGATGAATGAGTTCTTTTTTCATTCTCCAGAATTCTTCTCTTGCTTGCCTGTCATAAATAAATTCCTGATATGTGACAATTCTAAATCTCTGCCACAATCCACCAGGACTACGGAAATCAGGTATTCCAGATTCTGTAGAAATTCCTGCTCCAGTGAAAGCCACAGTATAGTTGGAGTTTTTAATAAGTTGTGAAGCTTTTTTAATTTTTTCCTGATAGGTTAAATTCATATTTTTAAAAAATATCAAAAAGATTGCGTTATGTCAAGAGATTTGACCAGTTTTAGATAAATCTTGTATACTTTTTTGGTTGGACTTAGGGAAGAGAGGTGAGAATCCTCCGCTGCCCCGCAGCCGTGTTGGGAACGAAAGCCCATTCATGCCACTGAACCCTTTAAACAATGTAGTGAAAAGGGTTTGGGAAGGCGGGCAAGTAGGCACTGAGCCCTGAGCCGGAAGACCTGTCCAGCTGGAGGCTATTTGAGCTTCCAATTCCTCGAGGGAGGGTTTTGCAATGATTTTTCTTCTTATCTTTTTTATTTCATTTCTTTTCTGTCAATCTGTTTTAGCAGAGGAATCCAGACTTGAAGAAATTGTTGTAACAGCAACAAAATTCGAAGAGCTAAAAAAGGATGTTGCTTATTCTGTTCAGGTTATCACTCAGGAAGATATTAAAAGTTCTACTGCAGACAATGCGAGTGACTTGATTGCAGAAGCGGCAATTGGACATGTTCAAAAATATCCAGGTTTATTAACGAGTAGTATTGGATTAAGAGGATTCAGGACTGATCTATTTGATGACCTCAAAAGCAGGGTTTTGGTTCTTATAAATGGAAATCGTGCTGGCACAGTAAATCTTGCAACCATACCTGTTGATGATATAGATAGAATTGAAATAGTTAAAGGACCTGCATCAGTGCTTTATGGTTCTTCAGCAATGGGAGGTGTAATTAACATAATAACCAAACATGGAAAAGAAGAAGGTATACATGGTTCAATTGGTGGTCAAGCAGGTTCATGGGATTTCTGGAAAACAAAAGCTGAATTGTATGGCAAAAAAAATAATTTTGATTTTTATATTTCAGCCAGCCGTGCTGAAGTGGATGATTATTCTGCAAAAAATTATGGAAAAATAGAAAATACAGGTTACAATGATGAATCTTTATCAGCGCGCTTAGGATACAGCTTTTTTGATAAACACCATATTTCCTTAGGATTTCAGCATTGGAGAGGATGGAAGATTGGCTCTCCTGGTCCAATATACGAACCAGATCCTGATGATTACAACAACATTGAAAGAAATAGATTTGATTTAGAGTATAAAACGTCAACATTTAAAGCTGGATATTATTTTACAAAGGACAGGAATGAATATCATGAAGGCTCTATAGCAGGTACATGGGAGATACCAAATGAAGTTACTTTAAAAAAGACAACCACTCAGGGTGCAACCATTCAGAAGATGTTTTCAATAGATGACCACAGAATTATAATCGGCGGACAGTGGGATAGAATAGAAGTTAAAAATTCAAGAAATACCGGTGCTCCCTACAATCCAAACTCAAAGTATGACAGTTGCGGAGTATTTACTGAAGGAAGATTAAGTCTGTTCAAGAAAAAACTTTTACTAAACGTAGGAATCCGTTATGACTACTTTGAAAACGAAATACTTCCAACAGAAGGTATTTTAAGCTTAAAACCAAGAAAAGAAAATCTTGATCATCTAACAGTAAGAGGGGGTATTTTATACAAAATTACAGATAGTTTATCAATAAAAGCCAATGCTGGCACTGCATTCAGAGCTCCTGCACCTGATGAGCTTGCAGTTGATTATATTTCATGGGGGATACATTATTTGGGTAATCCAGATTTAAAACCAGAAAAAAGTAAATCCTATGATGTAGGATTTGCCTATACAAAAGATTTTTTCAATGCTGAGCTTACTTTTTTTCATTCAGAATTTAAAGACAAAATTCTTAGTTACTATGATAACACTCTCAATGCCCAAACATTTAAAAATGTTGAAGGAGCTACAATTCAGGGCATAGAAGGAAATCTTTCCTATGATATTGGAGCATTAGCAGGCTTAAATTTCTCTTTGGAGCCATTTATCAATTTTACATATCATACAAGATACTCAAGTAAAGATGAAGTTGAGATAAAAGAATATGGAAAAAATCTTACGTATACACCAAAATGCACTGCTTCATTTGGGATAAGAGCAGGAAAGGAAAAGTGGGATTTAAAATTGATCGCAAATTATATTGGAGATGAAAAGGTTATAGACTGGAATCCTTTATCTAAAAACTATAGAAAAGTTGTAGATAAAGCTGATTTTACTGTAGTAAATCTTAAAGGCTCATACAGACCAATTAAAAATCTTGAGATAACACTGTCTGTGGAAAATCTATTTGATAGAGCATATGAATATGTTCAGTACTATCCTATGCCAAGAAGAACAATCATTGGTGGAGTTAAATGGCTCTTTTAAAAGCTTTTGTTTCATGGTCTGGAGGCAAAGACAGTTCATTAGCCTTTTATAGAGCAAGAATGAAGGGGATTCATATTATTTGTCTTATTAATATGCTTTCAGAAGACGGAAATTATTCGCGTTCCCATGGAATAAGTTCAGAGCTTCTCAAAATACAGGCAGAAGCAATAGGAGTTCCAATTATTCAGAAGAAAACTACATGGGAAAGTTATGAAGAGGAATTTAAAAAAACTCTCCTCTGGTTAAAAAAAGAAGGTGTTCACGCAGGCGTATTTGGAGATATTGATATTCAGGAGCACAAAGACTGGGTTGAAAAAATATGCGTGGAGACAGGAATAAAAGCGATTTTGCCTTTATGGAATGAAGAAAAAGAGATACTTCTTGGAGAGTTTATAAATTCTGGTTTTAAAGCCATAGTTTGCTCAATAAATTCTTTTTTTCTTGGCAGTGAATGGCTTGGCAGAGAAGTTGATTTTGATTTCATTAAAGATTTAAAAGTCCTTGGAAATATTGACCTCTGTGGTGAAAAAGGAGAGTACCACACTTTTGTTTATGATGGACCAATTTTTAAATTTCCTATCAGGGTTTGTACAGGTAAATGGATACAAAAAGATAAAAATCTGTTTCTGGAGATATGGAAATGCTAAATTTTAAGATTGAACCGGTAAAAAAAGATTTTATTGATATTGCATGGAAAAGGCTCAACAGTCTTACAAAACCGCAGGGAAGTCTTGGAAGGCTTGAAGAGATTGCAGCAAGACTTGTTGGGATTTATGAAGATCCAATGCCTGAAATAAAGAAAAAGGCTGTGCTTGTCTTTGCCTCTGATCACGGAGTGACAGAAGAAGGTGTTTCTGCCTATCCAAAGGAAGTTACTGCACAGATGGTTTTTAATATGCTTAGAGGTGGAGCAGGAATAAATGTTTTGGCAAGACATGCAGGAGCAGATGTTGTAGTTGTTGATATTGGTGTTGATTATGATTTTGGTGAGTGTAAAGGATTGATATCAAAAAAAGTTGTAAAAGGAGCTGGGAATATTACAAAAGCTCCTGCACTTAGCGGTTCTGATGCAATAAAGTGTATAGAAATCGGCATTGAATTAGTAAAAGAATATCACCAAAAAGGTTACAATCTCTTTGCCGCAGGAGAGATGGGGATTGGTAATACAACTCCTTCCTCTGCAGTAGTGAGTGTTCTTACACATTCTCAAGTAGAGGAAGTTACAGGAAAAGGAACAGGTATAGATGAAGAAACCTTTAAAAGAAAGATTGAAGTAATTAAAAGAGCAATTAAGATAAATAAACCAAATCCTTCAGATCCTGTTGATGTTCTTGCAAAGGTTGGAGGACCTGAGATAGGAGCAATTGCAGGAGTTGTCTTAGGTTGTGCTTCCTTAAAAATTCCTGTTGTTATTGACGGATTCATTTCAACTGCAGGAGCTTTGATTGCTTACTGTATAAATCCTGTTGTGAGAGATTATATTTTTGCTTCTCACAATTCTGTTGAAAGAGGACATAAAATAGCCCTTGAATTTATGGGATTAAAACCCTTGCTTGATTTGAATCTAAGGCTTGGAGAAGGAACTGGTGCAGCAATTGTTATGACAATTATAGAAGCAGGACTAAAGATTTACAAAGAAATGGCAACTTTTGATGAAGCAGGCGTAAGTAAAAGTGTTAAATAGATTTTTAATGGCTCTTTCATTTTTAACTGTTTTGCCTTTAAAAGTAAAGAAAATTAACGAAAAAGAGATTGCAAGTTCTGTTATTTTTTTCCCTTTTGTAGGATTTTTAGAGGGGGTCTTTTCTTTTTTACTGATTAAGAAATTGAATTATATATTCTCATCTTCGGTTATTTCCGTTATTTTACTTTTATTTTTATTTTCATTGAGAGGAATATTTCACATAGATGGACTTTCAGACACCTTTGATGCTCTTTTTTATAAAGAAACAGGAGACAAAGAAAAGGATATACAAAGAAGACTTGAAATAATAAGCGATAGTACAATTGGTGTAGCTGGAGTTGTAGCTTCAACATTTGATATTCTCTGCAGATTTGTTTTTTTCAGGGAGCTCATTGATGGTAATCAATTCATGATATTTATTTTTACGTTTGTATTTTCAAGATGGTCTGTAATTCCATTAATGTATTATGGAAAGCCTGCAAAAACAAAGGGACTTGGAGCTATGTTTGTCGGCAAAATTAGTAAAGAGCAGTTTATTCTATCTACAGCTTTGCCTGTATTTTTGGTAATTTACTTTACTGTAAAAAGTTTCATTTTTTTGCCATTGATTGTACTTTTACTTTGCTTAATTCTTTTTATTTTGAAAAACTTTTTTGAAGATAAATTCAGCGGAATAACAGGAGATCATCTTGGAGCTACTGTTGAAATAACGGAGGTAATTTTTCTTTTTTGTTTTTTACTTTGTGCAAGAATATGGCTAAGTTATTGATGATACAGGGAACATCTTCAAATTGCGGGAAAAGCTTATTGGTTACAGCTTTATGTAGAATTGCAAAACAAAGGGGTATAAAAGTTGCTCCTTTTAAAGCTCAGAATATGAGTTTACAAAGTTTTGTTACAGAAGATGGAGGAGAGATAGCCCTTGCTCAGGCAATACAGGCAGAGGCAGCTGGTATTGTTCCTCTTATTCACATGAATCCCATTTTACTTAAACCAGCAGGGCAACAGGGCACCCAGGTAGTTGTTCATGGAAAGCTTTACAAAACATTGAAATTAAATGATTTTTACTGGGAGAAGAAAAAACTGTGGGATGCTGTTAAAATCTCACTTGATTATCTAACCAAAGAATATGAACTCTTAATTATTGAGGGTGCTGGAAGCCCTGCAGAGATAAATCTCATTGAAAATGATATTGTAAATATGGCTGTGGCAGATTATCTTAAAGCACCTGTATTAATTGTAGGAGATATTGATAGAGGTGGAGTTTTTGCCTCTATTTATGGAACTGTAAAACTTCTTGAGGAATATGACCACCTTATCAAAGGTTTCATAATCAACAAATTTAGAGGTTACATTGATATTCTTTCACCAGGGATAAAAAAGCTTGAGGAAATGATAAAAAAGCCATGTGTGGGTGTGATTCCCTACATACATGAAACAGGAATAGCTGATGAAGATGGAATTTCCTTAAGGCTTTCAAATTCTTTCATTCTCAAATCAGATGCAGCAGTAAAAATAGTTGTTCTAAAGCTGAGATATATCTCAAATTTCAGTGATTTTGAACCATTAAGATTTGAACCAGATGTGGAGTTAGTTTATTCATTAAGAAAAGAAGATCTTATTAATGCTGATATAATAATCATTCCTGGTTCAAAAAACACCTTTGAAGATTTAACTTTGCTCAAACAGCTAAAAATTGATGAAATACTAAAAGAGCTTGCTAAGAATAAAGTTGAAATTATTGGAATATGTGGTGGATTTCAGATGCTTGGAGAAAAATTAATAGACCCCTATATGGTTGAAAGCTCATTTTTTGATTTATGCATGACAGAAGGGAGGTGTCATAAAGAAATTAATGGAATTGGTTTATTACCGGTTAAAACAGTATTTTATCCTGACAAAATAACCACTCAGGTTGAAGGTTATCTTTGTTCAGAACCTTTAATAAAAATTACAGGTTATGAGATTCATAAGGGAATAAGTTACGGACCTATGAGACTTTTTAAAATAAAAAGAAAATCAACAGGCCAGATTTTATTTGATGGAATTGTTTGTGAAAATGTATGGGGAACATATATCCATGGATTATTTGAAAATGATAGCTTAAGAAGATGGCTTATAAACAGACACAGAATTAAAAAGGGATTAAATCCTATTGAATATACCTTTTCATGGAAAAAGCTTAAGGAGTCATTTTTAGACAGTATTTCAGAAATCGTAGAAAAACACATTAATATGGATAAAATATGGGAAATAGCTGGTATATGAAAATATTCTATGTTGAAAACTGGACAGTAGTTGCAGCCTTTTTAATTGATTTTTTGAGTGGATACCATAAAAAATATCATCCTATTAAGGCAATTGGTAAACTCATTGAAAAAAATGAGTCATTTTTAAGAAACAGAAAACTCACTGGCAGATTTGGAGGCTTCTTACTTTTTTTATTAACAACAGCTCCTATTTTTTTATTTTCAATTATTTTTGTTTATTTTATTGAAAAAATGAATAGTCTATCAATGATTGGATGGCTTTTTTCACGTATTTTCCTTGTGTTATTTAGCAGTCTTTTTATTGCTTTAAGAGGTCTAATTTATGAGGCTAAAAAGGTAGATAAACTTTTAAATGAAGGCAATTTAGTTCAGGCAAGGATTTCTTTGAAAGCTCTTGTTGGAAGAGATACTGAAAATCTCATCCCTGAAAAAATAAGAATAGCAATTATTGAAAGTCTTGCGGAAAATCTCTGTGATGCAGTTATTGCTCCATTGTTTTACTTTTTTCTCGGTGGATTTCCTTTTCTTGTTTTTTATAAAACAGTAAACACGCTTGATTCAATGGTTGGTTATAAAAATGAAAGATATATAAAATTTGGATGGTTTTCAGCTAAGATGGATGACATTTTTAACTATGTTCCAGCAAGAATAACAGGAATTTTCATAGTTTTAAGCTCCTTTATTTTGCTTGGTTTTTCTACAGGAAAAAGATCGCTTAAAATCATGCTAAGAGATGGGAAAAATCATAGCAGTCCAAACAGTGGAATACCAGAGGCAGCAATGGCAGGAGCATTGGGGGTGAGGCTTGGAGGTCCCAACTACTACGGGGGTATTCTTGTAGAAAAACCATATATTGGAGAAGACTTGAATAGTATTAGTTCAGAACTAATTAATTTAAGCATTAAAATTATTACAGTTAGCAGTTTTTTATTTATTTTAGCATCCATTTTTCTGAGGAACCTTTTATGACACACGGAGGTGATATTTATACTGCTTCAGAGATAACAGGAAAATCTCTTTATCACATCATAGACATGAGTTCCTCTGTTAATCCAATTCCTTTACCTAATAAGATAAAAAGAAAAGTTATTGAAAAATTTCCATTTATTCATAAATATCCAGATACGGAAGCAAGGCAGTTTAAAAAGATTATTTCTGAGTTTTATAATATTCCGTTTGAAAATATCATATGTGGAAACGGTTCAACAGAATTAATATATCTTACAGTTAAAACATTAAAGCCTGCATCTGTTTTAATTTTAGAACCTACATTTACAGAGTATGAGAGGGCCTGTAAAGTAAATGGGATAGAGAAGATAGAGAAAATTTTCACGCTCAATAGAGAAGAAATTTTTGAAAGGATTAAAGAAAAAATGCAAAAAAGAAAATATGAAATTGTTTTCATATGCAATCCCAATAATCCAACTGGATGTTTAATAAATAAAAAAGAAATCCTTAGACTGGCTTCTTTTTATGAAAATACTGTCTTTGTAGTAGATGAAGCTTTTATTGATTTTGTCCCTGATGAAAGTCTGATTAAAAATGCAATATCAAAAAATATTATAGTTTTACGCTCTCTTACAAAATTTTATGGACTTGCAGGATTGAGATTTGGTTATGCTGTAACTTCCTCTGAAATTATTGAAAAAATGAAAATATACAGACAACCCTGGAGCATAAACAGTTTGGCTCAATGGATAGCAGAGGAAATTATTAAGGATGAAGAGTTTAAAAGGCAGAGTTATGCATTTTTTATGAAAGAAAAAGAATTCTTTGAATGCACATTAAATGAACTTAAAGTGAAATATTTTCCATCAGTTGCAAACTTTTATCTCATTGAAATACCTAAAAAAGGCATTTTTAAATATATGCTTGAAAGAGGAATCCTCATTCGAGATTGTTCAGATTTTTACGGACTTAATGAAAACTTTATAAGAGTTTCTGTGAAAACCAGAGATGAGAATGAGAAATTTTTTAAAGAACTGAGAGAATTTTTAAGGATTTAATATGATCACATTCATTATTGGTGGAATAAAAAGTGGAAAAACTAAATTTGCACTTAAAAAAGCACAAAACACGGGGAGTAAAAATCTTTACTATATTGCAACAGCAAGAGCTATTGATGATGAGATGAGACAACGTATTGAAAGACATAAAAAAGAAAGAGGCAGTCAATGGATTACAATAGAAGAGCCTATAAATTTAATGGGAGTGATTATGAAAATTCCTGAAAACTCTTCAATTGTAATTGACTGTCTTACCACATGGCTTACAAATCTTATTGTTGAAGGCTATGATTATCAGGAATTCGTTAGCTCTTTCATTGATGTATTGAAGAAAATCAAAGGCAGCATCCACATATTTATTGTTTCAAATGAAGTTGGGCTTGGAATAATTCCTGAAAAAGAACTTGGAAGAAAATTCATTGATATTGCAGGAACATTAAATCAGAAAATAATGGATATATGTGATAAAGCCTATTTAATGATTGCTGGGCAAGGACTGCAAATAAAATGAGAGCATTGGTTCTTTTTATACTATTTTTATTTTCTCCGACATTTACATTTGCTCAGCCAGAAAGAATTATTTCACTTGCACCGTCAGTTACAGAGGCGATTTATTATCTTGGTGCAATTGATAAGCTTGTGGCTGTGTCAGATTACTGTAAATGGCCTGAAGAAGTTAAAAACAAACCTAAGGTTGGAGGCATGATTAATCCGTCCTATGAAAAAATACTGGCTTTAAAGCCAGACTTAGTAATAATTTCAAAGGATGTAACTCCCATAGAGGTCTACAACAGGTTGATAGAATTGGGGATAAAAGTTCATGTTTATGCTCCAGAGACTCTTAAAGATATGCCAGATGAATTGATAAAACTGGGAATTGCAATTGGCAAGGAAAGACAGGCAAAAATTGTTGCCCATGAATTTCAAAAAAATATAAAGAAAGTAAAGCGAACATTCAATAATCAGAAGGCATTGTTTGTAATATGGACTGAACCCTTAACAGTTGCAGGGAAGTCATCTCACATAAATGAAGTTATGAATCTTTTGGGCTTAAAAAATATTGCGGAGTATTCATCAATCAATATAGAGAGAGTAATAAAATTAAATCCCGAAATAATATTTTTTGGTGCAGGACATGAAACAGTTCCTGAAGGATTGCTCGTAAAATTAAAAGACACAAAGGCAGTTAAAAAAGGCAATATTTATTTTATAAGTGATAAAATTTATCATCTTAGCCCCAGAATAGTTGAAGGAATTAAAGAGATGGCAGGTGTAAAAATCAGGAATTAAGCTTTAATCCTAACTGTAGCATCTTTTCCTTGATTTTAAATATCCTGTCTCTTATCTGAGCAGCTCTCTCAAATTCAAGATTTTCTGCTGCGTGTCTCATCTCCTCCTCAAGTTTTTTTAAGGTTTTTTCACTGAGTTTATACTCTTCAGTGTCTTCTTTGACAACATCAACAGTAAAGTAATCTCTTTCATAAATTGATGAAAGAATGTCTTTAATTTTGCTTTTTACTGTTTCAGGAACAATTCCCATTTTTTTGTTATACTCAAGCTGGATTTTTCTCCTTCTTTCAGTTTCCTCAATTGCTCTCTTCATTGACTCTGTAATTGTATCAGCGTACAGAATTACTGTGCCATTTATATTTCTTGATGCTCTGCCTGCTGTTTGAATAAGTGACCTTTCAGAACGAAGAAATCCTTCTTTATCAGCATCAAATATCGCAACAAGAGAGACTTCTGGAAGGTCAAGCCCTTCTCTTAAAAGATTTACTCCAATTAAGACATCAAACTTACCAAGTCTTAGATCTCTTAAAATTTCAACCCTTTCAAGGGTATCAATATCTGAATGTAAATATTTTGTTTTAATTCCAAGTGAACTATAATAATCAGTCAAATCCTCAGCCATCTTTTTTGTAAGAGTTGTTACAAGAACCCTTTCTCCTCTTTCAACTCTTTTATGAATTTCTTCAAGAAGGTCTTCAACCTGGTTTGTAGCTGGACGAACCTCCATCTTAGGGTCAACAAGTCCTGTTGGTCTTATAATTTGTTCAATCACTCTTCCACCTGATTTTTCAATTTCATAGTCTCCTGGAGTAGCTGAAACATAAATTACATAATTCATTCTGTGTTCAAATTCTTCAAACTTTAATGGACGGTTATCAAGTGCACTGGGCAGTCTGAATCCATAATCAACGAGTGTTTGCTTGCGAGACCTGTCTCCTTCATACATTCCTCCAATTTGTGGAACTGTTACATGGCTTTCATCAATAACTGTTAGAAAATCTCCTTTTGAAGGTCCTGCATAAAGGTAATCTATTAATGTAAATGGCGGCTCTCCGGGAAGTCTTCCGCTGAGGTGTCTTGAGTAGTTTTCAATTCCATGACAGTGCCCAAACTGGCTTAACATTTCAAGATCAAAACGGGTTCTTCTTTCAATTCTTTCAGCAAAAAGGTTCTCACCTCTTTCTTTGAAATATTTTATTCTTTCTATAAGTTCTTCTTCTATGGTTTCAAGTGCTCTCTTTAGTCTTGGTTCAGGAGTTACCCAGTGACTGTTTGGTGGAATAAGGATTCTTGGAGTTCTTCTAATCCGGGTTCCTGAAAGAGGGTCTATTTCATAAATTGCATCAATCTCATTGTCAAAAAATTCAACTCTATAAGCTTTATCAAGACAATGGGAGGCATATATGTCAACAACATCTCCTCTTACACGAAAACAACCTCTTCTGAATTCATCCTCTGCTCTTGTATAGAGAACTTCAACGAGTTTTCTTAGAAGTGCATCTCTTTCAGTAATCATGCCTTCTTCAATATTTATGTGCATTGCCATGTAGTCATCAGGAGAGCCAATTCCATAAATGCATGATACAGAGGCTACAACTATTACATCTCTGCGAGTAAGAACTGACAGAGTTGCAGAGTGTCTCATCCTGTCAATGTCATCATTTATCAATGCATCTTTTTCAATATAGGTGTCTGTTTCTGGAATGTAAGCTTCTGGTTGATAGTAATCGTAATAGCTAACATAGTATTCAACAGCATTGTAAGGGAAAAGCTCTTTTAGCTCACCGTAAAGTTGTGCAGCAAGGGTTTTATTATGGGCAATAATCAGTGTTGGTTTGTTAACCTTAGCAATGACATTTGCTATTGTAAAGGTTTTCCCAGAACCTGTAACACCAAGTAAAACCTGATGTTTATAACCTTTGCTTATGCCTTCTACAAGTGCTTTTATTGCTTTTGGCTGGTCTCCCTTTGGTTTAAAGGGACTGTGAAGTATAAATTTGTCCATTGATTATAGTTTAACTCTGGAGCAATTTTGCTGCCTTTTTTGCAAAATAGGTAAGGATAAGATCTGCACCAGCTCTTTTTATGGCAGTGAGAATTTCCATCATTACAGCCTCTTCATTAAGCCAGCCAAGCTGGGAAGCAGCCTTTACCATTGAGTATTCTCCACTTACATTGTAGGCAGCTACAGGAACATGAAAATTTTGTTTTACATCTGAAATTACATCAAGATATGCCAGTGCTGGCTTAACCATTACAATATCAGCACCTTCTTCAATGTCAAGGGCTACCTCTTTTATTGCTTCTCTGCGATTTGCGGGATCCATTTGATAGGAGCGTCTGTCACCAAAGGCTGGAGCACTTTGTGCAGCTTCCCTGAAAGGTCCATAAAAGGCTGAGGCATATTTGGCAGAATAGGACATTATCGCTACATCTGTAAAACCTTCTTCATCAAGGGCTTTTCGTATTCTTCCAACTCTTCCATCCATCATGTCAGAGGGTGCAACAATGTCAGCTCCTGCATGGGCATGAGATAGTGCTTCAAGTGCAAGCACTTCAAGGGTTGAGTCATTGTCAATTTTACCATTTTTTATGATTCCACAGTGCCCATGAGATGTATACTCACAGAGACATACATCAGTTATAACTATTAAATCAGGAACTGAGTCTTTGATTGCTTTTACAGCCTGCTGAACAACTCCTGATTCATCATAAGCAGATGAGGCTTTTTCATCTTTATGTTCTGGAATTCCAAAAAGAATAATCGCAGGAATTCCAAGAGAAAAAACTTCTCTGGCTGTTTTAATTGTTTCATCAATACTTTCCTGAAAACATTCAGGCATTGAAGATATAGGATTTTTAACTGCCTTTCCAGGAACAACAAACATTGGATAAATAAAATCCTGAGGGGTGAGGTCTGTTTCCCTCACCATGCGCCTCAGGATATCGCTTTTTCTAAGTCTTCTTGGGCGATGAACTGGAAACATCGCTATTATACGCCGCAACTACCTCCGCAACCCGGACCACATGAAGGCATTGGTCCTTTAAGAATGAATCCTTCCTGCTCCTCATCCTCATAGTAGTCAAGTTCAAGTTCACTGAGAAGATCAAAGGTCTGTTTATCCATAAAGACCCTTAATCCATCTTTTTCCACTACTTCATCACCTTCTTGAGGATTTTCATCAATATCAAGACCAAATGAAGGGCTACAATATCCTTCTGCAGAGAATATTCTCAAGCCCCAGCCTTCTTTGCCCTCCTGCTTGAGGATCATTTTTGCCTTTTCGGCTGCTTTTGAACTGATACTAAACACAGCTACCTCCTAAAAATTTTTTTCTAACTTCAGAATAGCAGTTTTTAAAAATATTTTGCAAGAAAAAATTTAATGAGCTAAAATACAATTATGCAACCGCTTGAAAATAAAAAAATAGTTAGAGTTAAACAGGATGAGGCTATAGAAGTTGATGATACTGTGGCTGTGGAAAAAAGAATAAAAATTTATGTAAACAATGAGGAAGTTGTTTCTCTATCAGCTTCTCCTATGCAGATCAAAGAACTCGTTATAGGTTTTCTTATGACAGAGGATATTTTAAAGGGAGACTGGTGTCCTGAAAAAATAATTATTGAAGAAAATGAAAAAGAGATTAATGCCCGGGTTGAACTTGAAGGACATGTTTCGCTTAATGGTAAAACAATTACATCAGGATGTATGAGTTCTGTAAGTTTTTTAAATGATGTAAAAGGTAGCATTGATGATGATTTGAAAGTCAGTCAGAATGCTTTATTTCGTCTCTTTAAGGAGTTTCAGGAAAAATCAAATCTTTATAGAACAACAGGATGCATTCATGCTGCAGCACTGGCAAATGACAGAGAGATTTTATTTATTGCAGAAGATGTTGGCAGACATAATGCAGTGGACAAAGTAATTGGATGGGCATTGCTCAATAGAGAGGGCTTTAGAGGTAAAATTATGCTCGTAAGTGGAAGGATTTCCTCTGAGATGGCATTAAAAGCTGCAAAATGGAGAATTCCAGTTATTGTAAGTAGGACAGCACCAACTTCTCTTGCGGTTGAATTGGCTCAAAAAGCCAATTTAACAGTAATAGGTTTTTTAAGAGGAAGCAGATTTAACATTTACAGTAATCCTGAAAGGGTAATTCTTTAAATCCCACTACTTGGACATATATCATTCAATGGACATATTTTATGCTGTGGTGATTTTGCTTTACAGATTTCTCTTCCAAGCATTATGAGTAGGTGCGAAAGCTTTCCCCAATACTCACGAGGTGTTATCTTCATAAGATCCTGTTCAATTTTATCAGAATCTGTATTTTCTGTGAGTCCAAGGAGCTTTGATAGTCTTTTTACATGAGTATCAACAGCCACACCTTCGTTTATTCCAAAGGCATTCCACAGCACAATATTTGCTGTTTTTCTTCCAACTCCTGGAAGGCTCACTAAATCCTCCATTGTTTTTGGAACTTCTCCATTAAATTTTTCAATCAATTCTTTTGCAAGCGATTTTATGTATTTTGCTTTATTTTTATAAAAGTTTATGCTTTTTATGTCCTTTTCAAGCTCTTCCAATGAAGCATTTGCGTAATCATAGGCAGTTTTATATTTTTTGAAAAGATTTTCAGTAACTTTGTTGACATTCACATCTGTTGTTTGGGCTGAAAGTATTGTCGCTACAAGTAAGTCAAGGGGAGTATTAAAATTTAGTGCTGTTTTAACATTAGGATATATTTTGTCAAGCCTTTTAATTATCTCTAAGACTTTTTCTTTTTTGTCCATTTTAACCTCCAATTTTTAAAACTTTTGCGCCTTTTATTTTTCTATTTTTTATATCCTGAATTGCTTTATTTGCTTCAGAAAAAGGATATATTTCAATCTCTGGCTTTATTGGAATTTTTGAGGCAATGTAAAGAAACTCTCTTATGTCTTTTCTTGTAACATTTGCTACTGTTTTAATCTCCTTTTCAAGCCATAAATCTCTTGGATAGTCAATGTTTAAAAATTCATTTTTATCAATTTCCTCTTTTCTTATTGCGTTTATTACAAGCCTGCCTCCTGGTTTAAGATGTTGTAAAACCATAATTGGAGGCTTCCATACAGGAGTTGTGTCAATTGCTGAGTTAATTTTTTCAGCAGGCTCTTCATTAAAATCTCCAGCCCAGTATGCACCAAGTTCAATAGCGAGCTCCCTTTCTGAAGGTGTTCTTGAAAACACGAAAATTTTTGTATAAGGATATAAAAATTTTATCATCTTTAGCACAAGATGTCCTGAAGCACCAAAGCCAACCAGTCCAATATTCTGACCATTTTCAAGATTTGTAAGCCTTAAAGCTCTGTAACCAATTGCTCCTGCACAAAAAAGTGGAGCAGCCTCTTCATCTTTAAAATTTTCTGGAATAGGAAAAGCAAAATCTTCATTAATTTTAAAATACTCTGCATATCCACCATGAGCATCCTTGCCTGTTGCTTTGAAATCTTTACATAGATTTTCAAGTTCCTTTAAGCAGAATTCACATTTACCACAAGCTGAATAAATCCATCCTGCAGCGGCTCTGTCACCAATTTTAAAATTTTTTACTTCTCTACCAATTTCCACAACTTCTCCAACAATCTGATGCCCTGGAATTATAGGGAAAAATGAAGGAGTTGCTCTTCCTTCTATTTCATCAATTTCAGTGTGACAAACTCCACAGGCATGAACTTTTATAACTATTTCTTTTGCTTGAGGCAGAGGATCTCCTATTTCAATGAGATTTAAAGGTTGATTATTTTTGATTTCTGTTGTTTCTCCGATTACCCAGGCTTTCATAAAGATATTATACTCTGTTTTGCTATCAAGACAATAATTTTTTTCGGCAATTTCAAAAACTGTTATTGCTCACTGTGTTGGAAAATTTGACCCTCTTAGGTAAAAAATGCCTGTTTTTTGACAGACAGTATTGCTTGAATTAAAATTTTAAAACAATTTTTACTGTGGCATAGAATTTGTATTCTTTTTTAGAAAAAATTTAGGAGGAATTGGATGAATCCTAAAATACTTGTAATGAACATAACAAAAGATATCAATAAATTTATTGCCTTGAATGCATTTTTGATAATTGCTTTGTCATTTGTTTTTATTTCTGGCCAATATGACAAGAAAGAACTTATTTTGCTTATTTCATTAGGAGGAGCAATCTCAGTGTTGGCTAATTTATTGATTGCTAAAATATTGAAAAGAAAAATGGAAAAAATAATACATAATTCTTTTGAAAAAGTTGAAAATCAACTTTATTTTGATGAACTAACTTCAGTTTACAATAGAACAGCTGGGATAAATAGATTGATAGAAGAGATGGCAAGGATAAAAAGAAATAAGCAGCATTTGTCTATAGCAATGGTTGATATAGATAACTTTAAATCTATAAATGACAACTTTGGACACCTTGTAGGCGATAGGATTTTAAATCATGTTGCTTTGCAGATTAAAAATTTTTTAAGAGCAACCGATGTAGTTTCAAGATACGGAGGAGAAGAATTTTTGATAATTCTTCCAGACACTGATGAGATAAAAGCTTTAATGGCACTGGAAAGAGTAAGAGAAAATATAGCTAAAAAACCAGTTAAAGCAGGAAGCGAAAAAATTTTTATCACTGTAAGTGTTGGCATAACAGAGATTGATACGAATGACAACTTAACAGAGGCAATACACAGAGCTGATATGGCACTTTATCAGGCAAAAAGAAGTGGTAAAAATAAAATTGAACTTGCTTCCAAAAATATAAATGCAGGCTTTAAGCTGTCATAAATATTTCGGTTTTATCTTTCCAGAATTCTTCTAATAAAGCTCGGATTTTTGGATATGAACTCAGATTAAGGCTCTCCCTTAAAATTATTTCTGCCTCCTTTCTTGCTACCTCAAGAAGACTCTGGTCTTTTATCAGATCAGCAACTTTCAAATCAGGCATTCCTGACTGTTTAACTCCAAAAAGTTCTCCCGGTCCTCTTATTTTCATGTCCTCTTCAGCTATTTTAAATCCATCAGAGTAATTTACAATTGCTTTAAGCCTCAGCTTTGCTTCTTCAGTTAATTTATAGGGCAGAAGAATGCATTTTGAAGGTCTCGGTCCTCTTCCAACTCTTCCTCTTAGTTGATGCAGTTGAGAAAGTCCAAATCTTTCTGCATGAGTTATTATCATTAAAGTAGCATTTGGAACATCTACGCCAACTTCAATAACTGTTGTAGCAACAAGAATATGGATACTGCCAGAGCGAAATTCTTTCATTATTTCTTCTCTTTGTTTTGGTGGCATTTTTCCATGAAGTAGTCCTACTCTGTATTGAGGAAAAAGCTTTTGTAAGCCTTCATATCCCTGAGTTGCTGATTTCAGATCCATTACTTCAGATTCTTCTATTAAAGGATAGACAACATAAACCTGTCCTCCTGTTTTAACTTCTTCTTCTATCATTTTATAAACTAATTTTTTATTCTCAGGTTCTATAACTTTTGTTAAAACAGGTTTTCTTCCACGAGGAAGTTCATCAAGCACAGAGTAGTCAAGGTCTCCATAAACAGTAAGTGCCATGGTTCTTGGAATAGGTGTGGCTGTCATTACAAGGGTGTCTGGATTTAATCCTTTCTTTTTTAACATTGCCCTCTGGATTACTCCAAATCTATGTTGCTCGTCTATTACAACAAGTCCTAAGTTTTTAAAATGAACATTCTGCTGAATTAAAGCATGAGTGCCAATAATAAGGTTTGCAGTTCCTGATGCAATTAAATTAGCATGTTTGTTGTATGTGGATGTGAAAATTAAAACATTAACAGGCAGTCCTTTCACAAGGGAAGAAATATTTAAATAATGTTGCTCTGCAAGTATCTCTGTTGGTGCCATTAAGGCTGCCTGATATCCACACTCAATGGCAGCAAGCATCGCTGCCAGAGCAACAACTGTTTTTCCTGAGCCTACATCCCCTTGAAGAAGTCTGTTCATTGGAGTGGGTTTTTCCATATCCTGTAAAATCTCTTTTATTACCTTTTGTTGAGCCATAGTAAGTTGAAAAGGAAGATTTTCAAGAAACTTTTTTAAAAGCTTTCCTTCAGGCTTGAAAGATATACCTTCTTCACAAATTCTGTTTTGCTTCATCATAAGAATTCCAAGTTGAAGTAAAAATAATTCGTCAAAAATGATTCTCTTGTGAAATAAAGAATTTTTTTCATTCAAGGCTTTTATATCTACATCATGCGGTGGAAAATGAACAGATTTGAGAGCTTCATTAATATGTGGAAAGTTTAATTTTTTTATTAATTTTTCAGGCAGGGGCTCCTGTATCAGAGGAATACCAAATTCCACCGCAGCCTGCATTATTGATTGCATCTGTCTTTGGGATATACCTTCAGTAAGCCTGTATACAGGGACAATTTCTTGATTTTGAGAGTTCAATGTTTCTGCGATTTCATATTCTGGATTTACAATTTCTATGTAAGCTTCCCTCCAGTCAATCTGAGCTTTTCCAAAAATTTTTATTTTTTGTTTTTCCTTTAAAATTTTTTTCAAATAAAGCTGATTAAACCATTTTGCTTTAAGATAGCCTGTTGAATCTGAGATAATTGCTTCTATTATTGAAAGATTAGTTTTTGTTTTTAATTCATTAATCTGAACTATATGTCCTTGTACAGTGACAATTTCTCCAGGTTTTATATCAAAAATGTTTTTTTTGTTTCTTCTGTCTTCATACTGAAAGGGAAGATAATATAGAGCATCCTTAACTGTTTGTATGCCTAATTTTTTAAGAAGACTGGCTTTTTTAGGACCTACACCCTTGAGATACTGAATGGGAAGATTTAATCCATTCATTTACTTTATTCATTTTCTTTAGTTTTCATCTGAGCATATTCTGATTCACTTAAGACATCAATACTCCAGCCAGTCAGTTTGGAGGCAAGTCTTACATTTTGTCCTTTTTTGCCAATTGCTAGCGAAAGCTGGTCATTTTCAACAACCACTACTGCTGTTTTTTCCTTTTCATTTATCCCGACTTTAAGTACAGTTGCAGGAGTTAGAGCTTTTGCAATAAAAAGACTCGGATCATCACTGTAAGGAATTATGTCAATTCTTTCACCTTTCAGTTCTCTTACAACAGCCTGAACTCTTGTTCCTTTCATACCAACACAGGCTCCAATAGGATCTACCGAAGGATCCCGTGATGCCACAGCTATTTTTGTTCTTTCTCCTGGATCTCTTGCAATACTTTTTATTTGCACTATACCATCTTGAATCTCCGGCACTTCAAGACTAAACAGTCCAATTACAAAATTCGGATGAGTTCGTGACAGTTTTATTACAGGTTCTTTTGAAGTTTGTTTTACTTCAAATATATATGCCTTAACAATATCTCCTCTTTTTAGATTATCCTGCGGCAGCACTTCTTTTTCTGGCAGGATAGCTTCTGCTTTTCCTACAAGAATATAAAAATTTCCTTTTTCTTTTCTCAAAACTGTGCCGCTTACTATGTTGCCAACTTTATCTTTAAATTCTTCATAGATTAAGAATCTCTCAATTTCTCTTATTTTTTGGAAAAGCACTTGTTTTGCCGTTGTAACAGCAATTCTACCAAAATCCTGAATAGACAATGGAACTTCAACTGTATCTCCAATTCCTTTATCAGTATATTTTTGCTGTACTTCTTGTATGGAGATTTCACTTGCTGGATCTTTTACCTCTTCTACTACTTTCTTAATTTCAAAAATATTGATATCAAAAGTTTGAGGATCTATTTTTATTCTAATCGAAGACCTATTACCATACTTTTTTCTTATAGCTGAGATAAGTGCTGTTTCAAGCAATTCTATTACAGCATCCTTAGTAATTCCTTTTTCTCTCATTATTTGTTCTACTAAAAATTTAAGCTCTTTCCCCATAACCCTATCCTAAGTAAACCTGAGCTTTAAGTATTTTATTTAAAGGTATAAATAAAAGTTCTGATTTTTCTTCTTTTTTACTCCCTTTTCCTTTTGTCTCTTTAATTTCTATTCTTACCCAATCATCTCCTGCATCAATAATTTTACCTATAAAAAAGGTGCGTTCTGCTATTTTTTCTTTTGTGGTAATCTTTACATTTCTTCCAAGATTTCTTAAAAAATCTTTTTTTTCTTTAAGAGGCCTATCAATACCTGGAGAAGAAACTTCAAGAGTGTAAGAGCTTTTTATAGGATCTTCAATATCAAGTATGGCTTCTATAGCTCTTGAGAAGTTTTCACAGTCTTTAATAGTTACTCCTCCTTCTCTGTCAATAAAAATTCTTAAAATCAATCCTTTTCCACCAGGGTGTATTTCTATATCAAGAACTTCAACTCCCTCTTGCTCGCTAACTTGTTCTGCATATTCTTTTATTTTGTCTTTTAATTCTTTAATGTTCATTAACTCCCTCAATTTTATCAAAATAAAAGAGTGGGGAAGCCCACTCTTTCAAAAAGTTTAACATTTTTAAGAGATTTAAAGCAACACCAGGAATGATCCCGGTGTTGCTTTTGTTATATCCTGCTAAATTATTTTTTCTCAGCAGGTTTTTCAGGAGCTTTTTCAGGAGCCTTTGGAGCCTCAGGAGCTTTTGGAGCTTCAGGAGCTTTTTCAGGAGCTGGTGCTGGTGCAGGAGCTGGAGCTGGTGCTGGAGCAGGTGCCTCAGCAGGCTTTTTCTCCTCAGCCTTTTTGCATCCTAATGCAAAGCTAAAGGATACCATAAGAATTAATGAAAGAACTAATGCAAGTATTTTCTTCATCTTCTTTCGTCACCTCCTTTCCCTTACTTTTTTAAGCTAAAAACTGAAATCCCTTTGATTTTCTTTTTTTACCATTGTTTTAATCTTTTTGTCAACCCCTTTTGATATTTTTATTTTACCACTACTCTATGCCCTGTAAGGTTAATAATTAATATTACCAGTGCAATTATTAAAAGAGATAAAATTACTGCTAAGCCAGCATCTCCAGCAATTTTAATTTCATCAATTTTTAATGCAAGCTTATGAAGACTCTGTTCATCAAGACTTGAGAGTCTATCCATGATTTCTTTTTCAGAATAACCAAAATCTTTAAGTCTCTGAGAAACAATTTTCATTTCAAGAAATTTCTGAAGTTTTTCGAGATCCTGAGTCTTTGTGTTAAGAGTTACTTCAGATGCAATGAAAGCAGCTCCTGCTGACTGAACAATTCCAATTACGACAATTGAGATGATTAAATAACCTACAAGTAACTTCTTAAACATAAAACACCTCCTATTTAGTTTTTAGTTTTTGAATTTGTTCAAATGTATCTTGATAAATTTTGATTTTCTCTGGATTGTTTTTTTCAATCTCCATTGCTTTTTTTACAAGCTCCTGAGCTTTATCAAGATTTTCATTTTTTATGCAATAAAGCCATGCAAGGTTATTATATGCATCAGCAAGTTTGTCATTTTTTTGAATTGCTTTTTTGTAGTATTCTTCTGCAATATCGTATTTTTTCTGATTTAAATATAAATTGCCAAGAAAAAGATAACCTTTTGCATCTGATTTTGAAGCTTCTTTGTAATGTTGTATAGCTTCATCAATAAGCCCTTTCTTTTCATAATTTAATCCTAATTGAAGATGTTCCTGGGGTGTTAAAGGATCATGTAAAACAACGACCTGCGGCATACTGCAGCCTGTGATTATCAGACAGATTGCTATTAATAATCTTAACAGCATTGTGTAATTATACCATAAAAAAGGTATAATTAGTTCATGCCTTATTTTGATGTATCAATTCCCCTCAAACTTAAAACACTTACCTATGAATATGATGAAGACATAGATTTAAAGGGATTTGCTGTTCAAGTTCCCCTTAAAAATAGGACAGTTGAAGGCATTGTTATAAAACGCGCTGATAAACCTGAAGAAATAATGAAAATAAAGAAAATTCAGGCAATTATTGGTAAAGCTTATGAAAAAAAATTCATAGATTTTCTCCAGTGGATGAGTTTTTACTATATATCTGAGATAGGTTCTGTTTTGAGAGCTACTTTTTTTGAAGAGATTATGAAATTGCTTAAGGGAATAAGAAATAAAAAAATTTTGCAATCCCGAGATGATTCAATTTTGTTTCATTTAGAAAATTATTTTTTAAATGAAGAGACTCTCTCAAAAATTATTGACATTGCAAAAATAGGCAATTATAAAACAGTTCTTGTTCACTGTCCTGATTTTTTCTATGAGATGAAGTTAATGGTTGAAACAGTTAAGAATCTTTTATCCTTGGATGGAGCAATTCTTTTAATACTACCTGAAAAAAAAGATGCTCAGAGACTTTACAGCACTTTAAAAGAATTTGATTCCAGGATTGTACTTCTTCACAGTGAAATGCCTCGCTCAGAGATTTTGTTTTCAATAAAAGAAATAATTGAAAACAGAGCAAAAGTTGTGGTGGGAACAAGATTTGCTCTGTTTGCACCTGTAAAAAAACTTTCATTGATTATGGTATCCCAGGAATCGCACTGGCTTTATAAGGAAGAACAATCTCCAAGATATCATGCAAGAGACTGTGCTGTGATGAGAGGATTTATTGAAGGATGTCCTGTTGTGCTTACAGATTTTATGCCATCCACAACTTCTTATTATAATACACTGAGAGGTAAATACGAATTTATAGATGACTTCAATACAGTGAAACATCCCGAGATAAAAATTTTAAGGCAGCCATATCAAAGCATTTTTCATCCTGAAACAATGCTTTATATGAAACTTCATTATAAAGAAGGAATTCTTGTTACTTCTCCAAGAAGTGGCTACAGTCTTCTTCGTTGTTCAGAATGTGGAGAAGTTATTAAATGTGAAAAATGCGGGCTCAGCATGATTTTTCATAAATCCATCAAAACAGTTGAATGTTTTAGATGCGGTTTTGTTATGAAAGCTCCAGAACAATGTCTTTATTGTTCTGGAGTTGATATACATCCAGTTGGAGTTGGCGTTGAAAGAATTAAGGAGGAGCTTGAAAATATTTTTTCAGGAAAACATATAGAGATTAGACAAATGGATATGGAAATTGAGAACTCTCAAGGAATCTGGGTTGCTGAAACAGGAAAGGTAAAAAAAGGACATCTTCCTGTTTTTAAAGTAGCTGTATTTGTGGATTTTGATTTTTTTCTTTTTATTCCTGATTACAGAACTCTTGAAAGAGCTTTTGCAAGAGTTTTATCTCTAAGCCAGCTTATCAGAGAAGATGGAGAGTTATTCATTCAGACAAGAAATCCTGCAAATGAGTTTTTTAAGTTTATTCGCTCTTATAATTTCAAAGATTTTTACCTTTATGAGCTAAAACACAGACAAGAAGCTGGTTTTCCTCCATTTTCAAGGTTTATTAAGTTGATAATAAAAATCAAAAAAACATCTTCCGAATCTGTATTAGGTGAAATTAAGGATTTTCTAAAAAGTCATGTAACGGGAGAAATTACAGGACCTGTGAAAAATGAAAATGAGGAATTTGTTTTTATTCTGAGATCAAAAGATAAAAAAAAGCTTATTGATGAGTTAAATAATGCTGCCAGACAGCTAAAATTCTATAAAGGCATTTCTTTTAAAGTTGAAGTAGACCCTGTAAATTTAAAAATCTAAAAATAGCGGTGTTTTATTTTTTTTAAAAATTTTTTTCGCAAATTCAATATCACGAGCAATATTTTCTTTTAATTGTTCTGGTGAATTAAATTTTTTCTCATCACGAATTCTCTCAATAAAGTGAACTCTAATGATTTTGCCAAGCAGATTTTCTTTAAAATCAAAGATGTGAACTTCATAGCTCATATTTGTATTGCCAAAAGTTGGGTTTTTACCAATGTTTGCCACACCATTAAAAGTCTTTAAATTGGGTATGGTAACCTTAACTGCATATACTCCTTGTTTTGGAATAATCTCCTGCTCGGGAACAAAGTTTGCAGTAGGATATCCAAGAATTGATGAGCCTCTTCCCATTCCTCTTATTACTTCACCATCTACATGATAGGCTCTTCCAAGAAACTGATTTGCTTCTTTGATGTTTCCCTGAAAAAGAGCATTTCTTACAGCAGTGCTGCTTAATATTTTCCCACCTTTTTTGTAGGCTTTAAGCACAGTAACCTTAAATCCATATATTTCACCAAGCTTTTTCAGCAGTTCTCTATCTCCTTTTCTTGCTCTGCCAAATCTGTAGTCGTATCCCACAACAATCCATTTTACATTGAATTTTTCCACAAGAATATCTTTTACAAAATCTTCTGCCTCTATCTGAGCAAATTCATAGGTAAAAGGTATAGAAATTGTTAAATCTATCCCGCATTTTTCAATCAGTTTTATTTTGTCTTCATTGGTTGTAATCAGTTTAAGGGGATGCTCTTTATAGAGCACTTTAATTGGATGGGGATTAAAAGTTATGACCACTGAGGTTCCGTTAATCTCAGCTGCTTTTCTTTTTACAAAATCAAAAATTTTCTGATGCCCAATGTGAACTCCATCAAAATTTCCTATTGTCATGACAGGGTTTGGATAATCAAGTTTTTCAATTTTTTTAATTACCTGCATATCTATGCTCCAGTGCTGTTAATTTTTGAAATAGCTCTTCCACCTGTGCCTTTGTTTTTTCTACACTACCTGAATTATCTATTATATAATCTGATTTTGATTTTTTCATCTCAATTGGAAACTGTGCTTTGAGTCTTTTAATTGCTTCTTGCTTTGAAATTCCTTTTTTCTGAAGACGCTGTATTGCTATTTCTTCAGGAGTCCAGACAGTAATAATTATATCAAATCTGTTCTGATAACCCCTTTCAAAAATAACAGGTGCCTCGATAACTACAATTTTTGGCTCTCCTCTTTCAGGAATTTTTTTTATTATTTCATCAATTTTTTCAAAGACTTTTGGATGAAGAATGTTTTCAAGATATATTCTCATAAGGGGATTGTCAAAAATTATCTGGGCAATGTATTTTTTATTAAGTTTGCCATCAGAAATAACCTCTTGTCCAAAAAGTCTTTTAATTTCTTCTATTACTGAAGCTTCATTTAAAAGCTCCTCAACGATTTTATCAGTATTTATCACATAAGCACCAAGACTGCGGAAGATTTCAGCTACTGTGCTTTTACCCATTCCAAAGTTTCCTGTAAGTCCTACTTTAATCATTTTTTAGCATCTCCTTAAGTTCTTTAAGTTTTTTTAATGCCTTCTGGGGTGTAAGATTTTCTACATCAATCTTTGCTATTTCAGCAATAATAGGGTCTCCCTGAAAAAATAAATCAAGCTGCTTTGCCTTTGATTGAAAAGTCTGGAATTCTTTTTTTTCAAGTTTTTTTAATATATCCTTTGCCCTCAATAGAATCTCCTGTGGAAGCCCTGCAAGACGGGCAACCTGAATTCCATAGCTTTTATCAGCTCCACCTTTTTGTATCTTTCTCAAAAATATTATTTCATCACCCCATTCCTTAACCACTACTGTGTAATTTTTTATACAATCAAAGCTGAAGGCAAGGTCTGTTAATTCATGATAATGAGTGGCGAAAATAGTTCTTGCCTTGACTTTTTCTGCAATATACTCAACAACTGCCCAGGCAATGCTTATTCCATCAAAAGTGCTTGTTCCTCTTCCAACCTCATCAAGTATTATAAAACTTTTTTCTGTTGCATTATTCAGAATGTTAGCCACTTCTATCATTTCAACCATGAATGTGCTCTGTCCTTTTCCAAGATAGTCAGAAGCACCTATACGAGTAAAAATTCTATCAACAATCCCGATTCTTGCATGTTTTGCAGGAACAAAAGAACCAATCTGTGCCATGAGAACAATTAAAGCGTTCTGTCTCATGTATGTTGATTTTCCAGCCATATTTGGTCCTGTAAGAATAATAATTCTCTGGTCTTCTGAGCCAATTGATAAGTCATTTGGTATAAATCTCTGTTCAGGTAATTTCCCGAGCTGGATAAGTCTTTCAATTACGGGATGTCTTCCTTCAACAATTTCTATTACTTCCTCTTCTGTGATTTCAGGTCTTGTATATCTGTATTTTGATGCAACTTTTGCCAGACAGCAAAGAAAATCAATATATCCGATTACTTCTGCGTTTTTAAATATCTGCTCTGTGTGATAAGAAACTTTTTTAATTAATTCTCTAAATAATTCTTCTTCAAGAGTTTTAAGTCTTTCCTCTGCACTGAGTATTTTTTGTTCAAGTTCTTTAAGCTGTCTCGTTTCAAATCTCTCAGCATTTGCGAGAGTTTGTTTTCTTATATAGTGCGGAGGAACGAGTTTTAAATTCGGCTTTGTTACTTCAATGTAGTAACCAAAAACTCTATTGTAGCCAATTTTAAGAGAATTGATTCCAGTTTTTATTCTTTCTTCAGCTTCCATATTTAAAATATAGTTTTTACTTTGATTTTTTAAGGCTCTGAGCTCATCTATAACTGAATTATAGCCATCTCTGAAGATTCCTCCTTCATTTATTGGATTTGGAGGATTATCAACAAGAGCATCCTCTATTAGTGATGTGATTTCATTTAATTCGTGAAGACGGTTTGATAAGTCCTTAATAACTGGTGAATCATTTATCTGAAGCGTTTCTTTAAGTTCTGGAATCCTCTGCAATGCATCTTTTAATGCTTTGAGTTCTCTTGGATTTATGTTATACCTTTTAATCTTCAAGCCAAGTCTTTCAATATCTGGAAAGTCTTTTAAGATTTTCTCAGTGTTTTCTCTTAAAGCGTAATCTTTAAAGAATGCTTCTACTCCGTCAAGTCTTTTTTCTATGTCAGCTTTATTTAAAAGCGGACAGCACAGAGCATTTCTTAAGAGACGGGTTCCCATTGGAGTATTTGTTTCATCTAAAATCCATAAAAGGGAGCCTTCTTTATCTCCATCAAGGGATGATAAAATTTCAAGATTTTTTTTAGTTGAACCATCAAGAAGCATAAATTCTGAGAGATTCAAAACTTTTAATTGTTTGAATTGTGTTTGCTGTTTATTTTCCTCAAGATATTTTAAAAGTGCTCCTGCTGCTTGCACTGCAGGGTGAAAGTCATCTATTCCAAAACTTTTTAGAGAGGCTATTCTGAAGTGTTCAACAAGGCTTTTATAGGCAAGCATGTAGTCAAATTTCCAGTCATCCATAAAGGTAAATATTTTCTGATTAATTAAGTTTTCAAAATTTAAAAGGTCTTCAAGAGACTTTGGAACTATTATTTCCTTTGGTTCAAATCTATCAATTTCATCAAAAAGATTTTTATCAGTTTCATAAATAATGAATTCAGCTGTGGTAATATCTGCCAGGGCAATTCCTGTTTTTCCCTGTTTTTGTGGATATGCTGCCATTATGTAAACATTTTCCTTAGTTCCTTCTGGAAGATATGTTCCTGGAGTTAAGACTTTTACAACTTCTCTCTCCACTATCCCTTTTGTTGTTTTTGGATCTCCAATTTGTTCGCAAATAGCTACTTTATAACCTTCCCTGAGTAGTTTTTCAATATATGAATCAGCAGCAAAATAAGGAATTCCACACATGGGGACAGATTCTTTTGATTTATCTCTTGATGTAAGTGTTAATCCCAATATATTTGCTGCAATTTTAGCATCCTCACCAAACATTTCATAGAAATCGCCAAGCCTGAAAAAAACTATAGCATCATTATACTGGTGTTTTATTCTGAAGTATTGTTTCATAAGAGGAGTGAATTGTTCCTGTGAGACTGTCATGGAGTTCATTTAATTATTATACAGTATTGACAGCTATGCATTAAATATTCTATTTTATTTCATGGTTTTTTTAGGTCCTTCAGCGTTTTTGTTATTTCCGAGGAAGCAGACAAACTTTACCGTATTTTTGATTCCATTGGAATTATATTAAGAAAATCTAATAAGGCAAGAGCATCTACATCAAATAATTTTTCAAATTATGATATTGCTTTTCTTGACCTTGACTCAGAAGGATGGCAAAAAAGACTTATTGAACTTAAACAATATATGCCTGTGATTGCTTTTGGTAAGCCAGATATAAAAAAAGCAGTTGAGTCAATGAAACTCGGAGCAACTGATTTTCTTGAAAAACCTCTTAAAAATTAAACAGTTTTAGAAATATTTGAAAAATTTAAGGACAAACCAAAAGTTGAAATCCCTGGATTGATTGGAATAAGCAAAATTATGGAAGATGTTTATTGTGGTATTAGAAAAGCAGCTCTTACAGATAGCAATGTCCTTATCACAGGTGAATCTGGCACAGGTACAGAGCTTGTTGCAAGAGCAATTCATAATCTTAGTGACAGGAAAGATAATTCTTTTATAGTAATAAATTGCTCTGCAATACCAGATACTCTTTTAGAATCAGAGCTTTTTGGTTTTGAAAAAGGTGCTTTTACAGGTGCAACTTATACAAAAAAAGGCCTTATTGAATGGGCTCATAAAGGCACATTATTTTTTAATGAAATTGGTGATGTTTCACCTCTTTTTCAAACAAAGATATTGAGGGTTATTCAAGAAGGAGAGTTTATAAAAATTGGTGGAGCACAGCCTATAAAGGTAAATGTAAGATTTATAGCAGCAACCAACAAAGATTTGATCAAGGCATGTAAAGAAGGCTCTTTTAGAGAGGACCTTTTTTACAGATTAAATGTTATTCAGATAGAACTTCCACCTTTAAGAAACAGAAAGGAAGATATACCATCTCTGGTAAAATTTTTTATAAACAAACATTCCTCAAAAAGAAAGGATATTCATATTCGAGGAATTACAGAGGAAACTCTTGATGCGTTGATGAATTATTCTTTCCCAGGTAATGTTCGTGAACTTGAAAATATTATAGAAAGAGCAATTGCATTCACAAATTCATCGGAAATAACAGTTAAAGATCTTCCTTCATATATAATAAAAAGCTCGCATTCTAAAAAAATCTCTCATGGCAATCTGAAAGAGGCTATTAATAATTTTGAAAAGGAACTTATATGGTCAGCCCTGCAAAAAACCAGAGGCAATATTTCAAAAGCAGCAGAACTTCTCGGAATCCATAGGCAACAGCTTCAGAGAAAACTAAAACAATACAAAATTGCTACATAATTTCACCTGCCATATTTTGTTGCATTAAGCATTCCAATTTAACATAAAAAAATTTTTTTAATACATTAAAATGCAACGCATTGTTGCAATGGAAGATTTTTCATTAATTTAAAAGCGTTATATTATTTGTTTTCTTTTTTGGCATATCTATTGCAAAAGTAATTGTCATGAAAAAAGTCTGGAAAAAAATGAAAGATTTGCTTGTATCAATAACACTTTCAAAGCCTAAGGAATTTGACAGAATTTGTGAGAAGGAAAAAACAAAAAAGAGAGGAGGTGGAAAAAGAAAGATTTTAAAGTGTTTTGTTTAAGTAAATTTTTTAATTAAAAAAAACAAAAAAGGAGAAGGCTGTGGAATGAATAAGTTAAGAAAAATTTATGAACTCATGATGGTGGGTGCAATATATCAAGCCCGCTGGGAAAAGAAAATGTCAGACAATATTTTAAGAAACAAAAAGAGGCTGTTGATTTTGCTTGCTCTGATTTCTCCAATCCTTCTTGTATCTTTTCTTAATGCAGCAGACATCATAGGTGGTAAAGCAGCCTATGCACCAGCACACTACACAACTACTATATTTGTTGCATCATTGGCAGTTGGAATGGCAGCAGGTCTAATTACAGGATGTATAGGTGCTGGTGGAGGATTTATCATTGCACCAGCACTTATGGCAGCAGGTGTCAAGGGAATTTTAGCAGTTGGAACAGACCAATTCCACATCTTTGCAAAGGCAATAATGGGAACAGTGATTCATAAGAAACTTGGCAATGTATGCGTAGGTCTGGCAATTGCCTTTGTTATTGGTTCAGTTTTAGGTGCTACAACAGGTGGTTATATCCAGAGGTCAATATATAATTGAGATCCTGTTGCAAGTGAAGCTTTTATAAGCATAGTTTATGCTACAATTCTTGGTTTTCTCGGATTTTATGGATTGAGAGACTATATAAAGCTAAGCAAGGCTCGTAAAAAAGGTGTCGAAACAGGTGGTGATGTCCATGGTGGACCTATGACAACAACTCAGCTTGCAATTAATATTCAGAAGATTAAAATTCCTCCTATGATTTACTTTGATGAAGACTTTGGAGGAAGAAGGATCTCTTGGCTTTTTGTTACAATGTGTGGTTTCGTTGTAGGGATTCTTGCAGCAGTTATGGGAGTTGGTGGTGGCTTTGTTACATTTCCTCTTTTTGTTTATGTCTTAGGAGTATCAACACCAACAACAGTTGGAACTGACATACTCTAGATAATATTTACAGCAGGATACTCTTCAATAACTCAGTACGCAATATATGGTTATGTATTTTACACACTTGCAATGGGACTGCTTCTTGGATCACTTGTTGGAATTCAAATTGGAGCACTTACAACAAAGGTTGTTCCTGGAATGGTAATAAGAGGATTCTGGGTATTGACAATTTTAGCTGGTTTTGCCAACAGAGCAAGCGTTGTTCCTGACAAACTTAGAAGTCTTGATATTTGGGCAATATCAAAGGATGTATGTGACATAATCATTCTCATCGGAAACATTGTATTTTGGGCAGCAATTGGTGGATTTGCTGTATGGGTATTGGGAAGCTTCTTTAAGAATTTAAAAGCCTTTAGAGAGGAGGTCTAATATGGCTAATGCACAGAAAAAACATTTAGCATGGGGATTGATTTTATTAATAAGCTTTGTTGGTGTATTGATATTAATCTTTGCACCAATATATGGACAGGGAATGAATGGATTGGAATACAGTGATGCTCTTTTTAACAAGCTTGCAAAGGGTTCATGTTATCAAATTCCTAAGCTAAAGAAGGATGTAGAAAAATATAGAGGTAAAATACTTGATGTAGTAATCAATGTAAAGAAACCTACTGACAAACCTGGTGATGCAGAAAAGAGAGCTGAAAGAATAGCAAAAGTATTTACAATTAATGGTGCTAAAGCTGAAGTGGATGGCTCAAAAGTTCATATTGTGGCGGATCTTGGAGCAATTGTGGCAGCAGCACTGGAAGATTCTGATCAGATGTATCATAATAATGGAGACTACATTAAGAAAAAATACGATGTAACTGATGATGAAAAAATGAAACAGATGTTTAGACAGTGGCACAATGCCTTTTCTCTTATAGGGAAGAGACTAACTCTTCAGAAAAAAGCTGAGGATGCTATGTTTGTAAAAAAGGTTACAACCGCAGCAATTGAACCTGCATATAATTTTTATGGAATTCAAGCTGTTAAGATTTCAGAAAAAGCAGGTGTAGCAACAGGCTTGTTAGCCTTTTATATACTGTATACTGTGTGGTATGGATTTGGAGTTCTTTATCTTTTTGAAGGCTTAGGGCTTTCAACAAAGAAAGCAAAAGTTAAGAAGGAGGTATAAAATGGCAATAGGTGCATGTCCTTTAACAAAGGTAGATAAAATTCTTGTAGCAACTGATGGTTCAGAGGCAGCAAGATTTGCAGCACAAGCAGCAGTTGAGCTTGCAAAACCATGCGGAAGCACAGTTTACGCAATATGTGTTGCTGAAGTGCCAATCTTTGCAGCAGAGTTTGTGGAAACACTGCCTCAATTAATAGATTCCCTTGAGAAAAGGGCAAATGCAGCACTTGATGAAGTCAAAACAATAGCTAATAAAGCAGGTGTAAAATGTGAGACAATAAGCTATACAGGTCCTGAACCATACAAATACATAATTGATGAGGCAATTAAAAACAGTGTTGACTTAATAATACTTGGTAAAAAAGGTGTTATTCTTGGTGCAGTAGGTAAAAAAGTAATTGGAAATGCTCCATGCAAGGTTTTGGTTGTTCCAGTAGGTGCTACTTTGAGTTTTGATAAGATTCTTATAGCAACTGATGGTTCAGTTTACAGTCAGATTGCTGCGGCAGAAGCAATAGGAGCAGCAAAAAGATTTAACAGTGAACTGATAGTTGTTTCTGTGGCGAAAAAGAATGAAAATATACCTTATGCAGAAGAATCTGTAAAGATTGTTAAAGAAGCAGCTGAGCGTGAAGGAGTTAAAGTTCAAACAGTTGTTGCTCGTGGAGAGCCTTTTGAGCAAATAATTGATACAGCAAACAAGAACACTGTTGGATTAATAGTTATGGGAACATATGGAAGAACAGGGATTGAAAAATTCTTCATGGGAAGTGTTACAGAAAGGGTAATAAGCACTTCAGCCAGACCAGTAATGGTTGTAAGAAAGAAGTAAATTTCTATCAGGAGCAGGAGGAGGCTAGCCTCCTCCTGAATTTATTATGATTGAGTTTCGTTTCTATACAACTAAATTTTTCTTCCTAAATTTGCCGATAGAGAAAACTTGCTTTCGCTTCGCTCAATACAATATTTCCCTGATGGCAGTTTTAAGTTCTTTGCCTCTGTTAAATAAGGCAGGAAAAACATTTTTTACCCCCCCCAAAAAAAATCTATAAAATCAATAATTTAGAAAGCATTATCACAGAAGTTGAAAACTTAAATAATGTTATAATAAAGCTTAAGAGTCTATAAAAGGAGTAAAAGTGTGAAAGAAAACATTTTAAAAAGAATAATAAGGCTTCTGCCAGATGGTGTTTTTGTCATTGATTTATCTGGAAAAGTCTTAGTATGGAACAGGGCAATGGAGGAGCTTACAGGAGTCAAAGAAGGTGAAATAGTTGGTAAAGGTGATTTTGAGTATGCGATTCCTTTTTATGGATTTCGTAGACCAATGCCAGTTGATTATGTTATTAATCCTGATCTCAACTATCCAGAAAACTTAAACACAAAAAAAGAGACTGTTGAAATAGAAACATTCGTCCCAAAGCTTTACAATGGGAAAGGAGCTTGGGTAAGAATGTCTGCTCATCCTATTTATGATGAAGCCTGTGATATAATTGGAGCTGTCCAGATTGTAAGAGACATTACAATAAGGAAAAATGCTGAGATTGAACTGAGAAAACTATTTAATATTGTTGAGCATTCTCCTGTAGGAGTTGCTGTTTTAGAATTTTCAGGAAAAATCATTTATTGCAATGAATCTTTTTTAAAATATACTCAACTTAAGACAGCAAAAGGAAGAAATATTTTTGAACTATTTCCACAGATATCCCTTTATGAAATTCACAATAGCTATTTAAAAGAAATAAAATTTGAAGGAAAAATTTTTCGCTTAAGAGGAATGAGAATTAACGAAGAGGATGGCTATGCAATATTTTTAACAGATATAACAACACTAAGAAAATACGAAGAACAGATAATAATCTCGCATAAGATGGAATCCATAAGAAAGCTTGTATCTGTTTATTCTCATGAGATAAAAAATATGCTTACAGGAATAAAAGGTTTTGCTCAGCTTGCTTTACAAACAGAAAATATTGAGCAGACAAGGGCATATGTGGAAAAGCTTCTTTCAATAGTTGATTCTGTATCAATGAGCATTAAAGAGATATTAGGATTTCCAAGAGAATTTGGAAGAAATCCCGAAGTTTTAGATTTAAAAGATGTGATAAAAAATCTGGTTACATTTCTCAAAGCTTCATTAAGAGAAAACATTAGTTTAATCTTGGACTTTGAGGAAAAACCTCTTCCCTGTTTTGCAGACAAGACAGACATAGAAAAGATTATTACAAACCTTGTTTTAAATGCCCAGGATGCAATGCCAGAGGGTGGTGAAATAAAAATACAGGCAAAAACAAAACAAATGCCTGAGAAATTTATAAGCCTTATTGGAATCAAAGAACTTTCAACACAATACATATGTTTATCAATACAGGACACTGGAATAGGAATGGATGAAGAAACAAAAGAAAAAATCTTTGATCCTTTTTTTACAACAAAAGGAGAAAAGGGCTCAGGTCTTGGATTGACAATAGTTTATCACATAGTGCAAATGTTAAAGGGATTTATTTTTGTAGAATCTGAGCCAGGAAAGGGAACAAAGTTTGATATATACCTTCCCCTTTATTCGTAACAACGAGGAAATATGAAATTTATAGATATTTAGTTGAAAAACTTAAAAAAGAAGCTCAGAAAATGTATTTACAGAAATTAATCAGTTGCCGAATAAAAGATTTTCAAGGATTAAAAAAAATTTGTGATCGCTGTTTAAACTCTCAGCGCTGGAGTGGAAATGTTTCATTAATGATTCTTGATGCAGCATTCACATCCGTTGGAGTTAACTACTTTCAAGTTGTGGTGCCCAAAGTTCGAGCCTTTGAAGCTGAATTTGTAAACACAGGAAGGATTAGCAATCTGTCTTGTCTTGTTCATTTTGACTATAAAGAAGCTTTCCATATATGGAAAAACTCAAGATCTTGGAATGTGGTAAAGGAGATAGCAAAATACTTTTCAGAGCTTTCCAATAACGATAAAGAATCATTGAGAACATGGGCAAAAAACTCATCCCTTGATGGCTGGAAAAATGACCCAATCGGGAAAATCAAAGGTGTGGGACTGATTACTTATCAGTATTTAAGGATGATGGGTGGCATTGACACAGTAATGCCTGATAAAATTGTAAAAAAAGTGATAAATGAAATACTTGCAAAAGCAGGAAAGATGGCTGTTTATAATGACATGGAGTTCATAAGAGAAGTTGAAGCTCTTGCCAGTAAAACAGGCTACAGACCCATAGAACTCTGCTTCATGGCATGGTTTGCAGAAAACAGTGAAAATATTGAGAAGATGCATTGACAAGTACTGTAAAAACTTGATTATTTACAAAAAATAATTGGTGGAGGCGAAGGGATTCGAACCCACGACCTCCTGCGTGCAAAGCAGGCGCTCTCCCAACTGAGCTACGCCCCCACATTCTGAATGGGCCTAGTTGGAGTCGAACCAACCACCTCACCCTTATCAGGGGTGCGCTCTAACCGAGCTGAGCTATAGGCCCATCAAAATTTAAATTAACCTAAAATGTTATATTTTGTCAATTATTTCTTAATACCTTTGCCCATACCTTCTGGTTCACCCTTTTCTACAGGCTCTCCAGCCTTTGTCCATGCTTCAAATCCGCCTTTAAGATTGTAAACATTTTTATAACCCAGCTTTTTCAAATCGCATGCTACTATTGAACCTCTGCCACCTGTTTTGCAATAAATAAGATATGTTTTATCTTTGTCCGGAAGCCATGTAAAAGCTTGAAAATCCATTAATCCTCTTGGAGCCCAGATTGCACCTGGAATGTGTCCTGCTACATATTCAGTATACTCTCTGACATCAACAATAACCGCACCTTTTTTGATAAGTTCCTTTACTCCCTTTACATCAACTACATTGATTCCGCATTGTTGAGCTTCTTTTACTCTTTCGTCACTCAGCGGAGTTCCAGCCCATGTGAAATTGACAAGAAGTAAAATCAAAACTCCTGCGATTAGAAAAGTTGGGATAAAACTTCTTTTCTTACACCCATAATCACATGAAGCATTCACATACTTCCTCATTTTTAAACCTCCATAATCAGTTTTTTATCCTGCAAAGCAGGAATACTCTATAGGAGTATATACTAAATAAATTATTTATGTCAATGGAAAAACCCATTTATACCCATACGACCTTTATATGTTAAAATTGATTTTAATGAACTTTAAACTTGGTAAAATCAGCGATTTAGCCTCACCTTTCACTGTCATAATTTTTTTTCTTCAATTTTTAGTAATCATTGGATATTTTGGCTATGATTACTACATGGATTCTTCAGAAAGCTGTATTCAATGTCATGGCTCAAAAGAAAAAATGGTTGAGTTTGGATATCCACAATTCTATGTAACTTTAACAGATGTTCGAAAACAGACAGGACACAGTACTGTTTCTTGCAGAGACTGCCATCTTGGTAATGGTAGAGCAAAGGACAAAGATGAAGCCCACAGAGGTATGCTTAAGCCAATTTATGTGAAGGATTCAATGGATATTGTAGATAGAAAAATGCTTTATAAAAAAAACGATTTTGAACTGAATAGATTGATCCCACAGGGAAAAGACAGACTCTTTGATATGCTTCCAAAGGTAAAGGAAGACGGCGAACTTCATTTGCATCCAGAAGTAAGAAACATTCTCTGGCATGATAGAAACAGTGAAAGTTTTAACTTTGACCCTGAGATTGCAAAAAAAACATGCGGCAAGAGAGGATGTCATTCAGACGAATTAAAACAATTTAAAACCACAGTAATGGCTATAAACTTTAGGCAGAGGACAATGGTTAGCTGGTTAAAACCATATGGTCCTCACAACTGTGGTCCTTCTTTTGCAGATGTTCCACCGGAGGAAGTTTTAAATAAAGCAGGATTTGATTTTACAAACACTGAAAAGATTAGAAAAGAAATGAATATTCCTTTCACTGATGAACAGGCGATGAGAAGGCAGAAGATGTGTAACATTTGTCATGCAGGCTGTCTTGACTGTCACTATGCACCGAGTCGCGAAAGAGGCTCTCATGCATTTTTAAAAGTGCCGGATTCTTATAGTTGTATGGGAAGAGGAAGAGGTAATTCTGTATGTCATACTGGTGCTGCTCAATCAAGAAGAGGTGAAACTTATATTGGTGGATTTTATTCAATTCCTCAGGGAAGAAGTGCTGATATTCATTTCAAAAAGGGTATTCACTGTGCGGATTGTCATCCATCAGGCAAAAAAGGTATGGGAGATATGCAGCGTAAAGCAACCTGTCAGGACTGTCATATTGAAATTGAAAAAGCTCATTCAAAGTCAATTCATAGAAATCTTTCATGTACAGCTTGTCATGTAACAGAAGCTGGTGGATATCAAATTACAATATGGGGGAGGGGGTATATAGGAGATAAACCAACGCCATTTAAAAAATATTCACTTTATTATGGAGTTCAAAAACCGTTGATTCTTATGAAAGATCAAAAAGGGATCTGGTTTCCTGTAAAGATATTTCCTCACAGTGTTAGCAATATTAGAGAAGATGTATCGTCATCAGGACTTCACTATAGATGGAAAAATAGTGAAACAAAAGATATGTATTACATTGTTGGAACAGTTAATAATCTTCCCTCTGGTAACAGACACTTACTATGGTTTCAGATTGAGGAAGTTTCCCATCCTTTTGGAAAAGCAAGGAATTGTAAAAGCTGCCACAAGGGAAGGCAGATTTCTGTGTCTACATGGCAGTATGAAGATACTCAGGGTGCAGAGCCTTTCAGCGGAGGATATAAAATTATAGCAGACGAAAAAGGTTTAAGAATAAAAGATTTCTGGCATACTAAAATAAATGTTTTACCCGGATTTAAATTAACAGATTTTGCCTCATGGATTTACTTCACTGATAAGTGGTTCATTCCTGGAGATTTCTCAATAAAGGTTGACAGGAATAGATACACAGCATATTTAAAACTTTACGAAAGCAAGCTGAAAAGCATCAGAAAACTTGAGAAAAAAATCAAGGATGAAAATGAACGAAAGAAATTTAAGGAAATAAAAGGGATTTTAATCCACAATCCTGAACTAAATATTAAAGATCTGTTTTTTGATGTTAAAAACAAGGTTTTTTAGCCTTGAGAAATCAATATGACATTCTTCAAGGTCCTTTATCAGTAAGTCTATTGCATCAGGAATAAATTTAAGGAAATTTCTCTTTCCTTTTTTTAAAGACAGGAATCCGTATGCTCCAAGAGCCTGCATATGTCTCTGGATTCTGCATAGAGAAAGTTCTTCTAAAAAAGCTTTTTCATCAAGTTCATGGCTTTTGATATAGAAATTGACAAGTCTTATTCTCATTTCATCATTGAGTTTTACATATGGATCCCAGAGAAGTGAAGCTATGTCATAACCTGCAGGTCCCCATCTTGCACTCTGGTAGTCAATAAAATAAACCTTTCCTTCTTTTAACATTATGTTTTGACTTTGCAAGTCTCTGTGCAGTATCACCTTTTTAGCTTTTGATAAAATTTCTGCAATACTGTGTAATTCTTCTTCTAAGTTTTCATCAATTTTAAAGAGCGCCTTTACACATTCCTGTAAAAAGTAATTGCTTTCCCAGCGAAAATAGGAGTAGTCAAACTCTAAAAGGTTAAGATTCTTTGCTTGTTTAGAGATTCCCCAGTGAAGTTTTCCTATATTTTCAAGTATTTTTTTATATATTGTCTCAATTTTTTTATCTCTTCTCCTGCATTGAAGCCAGCTGTAAAGTGTTAAATCTCCAAGATCTTCAAAAGCAATCGTTTTTTTATTTATGTCTACTTCAAGGATTTTAGGCACAGGGAATCCTTTTTCATGAAAAAACCTGTTTAAAGCAATCGTTTTTTCAAAATCCTCTGATAATTTTTCCCATTTGCAAAAGACTTTGTTATTTTCTCTGAGGTATTTTCGATCAGATCCACCAGAAGTTAATGTTTCAATGGGTGGTGTCTCAAATGGTATCATAAAATTTTTACCAATTATGAGGTTTGAAAGGTAATCATTTTCAGGTGTAAATTCAGTCTCAGGCAGAATTATGATATTTTTTCCCTTAAATGGCTTATTTATTTTTACATCTCTTTCAACCACTATTTTACCTTCGGGTTCAATAAGCTCGCATCCACACACTGAAGGATGAATGTATACAGAAGTAAAATTCCTCTTTAATTTATCAAAGACTGCACTGGCATAATCCCCCGGAGTTCCAATGTCAAACCAGAAGCTGTATTTTATTTTAAAGGTGCTTACCCTGAATCCATTTTTAATGGCTCTCATCCACAAATCAATCACTGATGAAGGACCTTCAGGCAAAAGTTCAAGCACGTGAGGGCTATAAATAGCAATTCCTGAAAAGGCAAGATGAGATTTATCTGAATTTCCGATTCCAAGTAAATTTCCATCTTTATCAACAATTAATTTATTGTGAGGCTTGTAATCATGAACCAGGAGAGTTATTGAGTTTTCGTTTTCTATATGCCATTTTGCTGCTTCTTTAATATTTGCATCAGAATAAATATCTCCATTATGGACAACAAAAACAGAGTCTTTGAGAAAATTTTTTGCATTCCACAGTGCTCCGCCTGTAAGAAGAATTTCTTTTTCATAAAATGTTTTTAATGGAAGATTCTGCTTTTTTATGTAATCTTCAATTTTCTTTGCTTTATAATGCAAATTTATGCCAATCTCTGTGGTCAAAGCATTTAAATTTTTAAAAATCCATTCAAGTAAGACTTCGCCAGCAATTGGCATCAATGGTTTGGGAATATGCTCTGTAATTGGCCTTAGTCTGGTTGAATATCCTGCAGCAAGAATGAATCCTTTAATCATATAGGAGATATTTTTTTCTTACTTTTGCCCACATTTCACACTCTTTAGTCCACCAGGACTCCATATCCTTAAGAGATTTTCCTTTTTCAATTTCTCTCCTTAATCTATCTGAACCAGCAAGAATGTCAAAGGGAAGTTTCTCAAACTCGTATTCATAGGGAGGTTCGCGCCAAAGATTAATTTCTGGATACAGCTCTTTTATTGCAAGAAGAATTGCTACAGCAGTTTTAAAAGGTTTAAATTTTTCTCTATCAATTACATGAATTTGAGCACCACCACATAAATGTCCAGAAAATTTGTTAAAAGTTGGAATAAAGTAAAGAGGTCTAAAAAATACTCCTTTCAACTTAAATTCATTTAGCTTTTTTACAAGCCTCTCAGGCTCTATAAAGGGTGCACCAAATATTTCAAATGGTCTTGTGGTGCCTCTTCCTTCGCTTAAAATAGTTCCCTCAAAAAGACACATTCCAGGATAAACTGTCGCTGTCTGAAGGGCTGGCATGTTTGGAGAAGGCATTACCCAGGGCAGCGCTGTTTCATCAAACCATTGATTTCTTTTCCATCCATAAAGAGGAATTACTGTAAGATCAAGTTCTGGGTAAAACTTATCTTTAAAGTAAAACGCAATCTCTCCAATAGTCATTCCATGGCGGACAGGCAATGGATGAAGTCCTACAAAAGATGAAAACTCTGGCATAAGCACAGGTCCTTCTACTATGTGTCCACCAATTGGATTTACTCTATCAAGCACAATCATCGGCATTGCCTTTTCTTTACAGGCTTCCATACACAAAGCCATTGTCCAGATAAATGTGTAGTATCTTGCTCCAACATCCTGAAGATCAATAATCAAAATATCAAGATTTTTAAGCATTTCTTCTGTTGGCTTTCTCGTTTTTCCATAAAGGCTAAATACAGGCAATCCTGTTTGTTTATCAATAAATCCTTCCCATTCAATCATGTTGTCCTGAGTATTTCCAAATATTCCGTGCTGCGGTCCGAAAAAGGCTGTAATTTTGATTTTTTTGCTCTCGAGAAGAATATCTCTGGTGTGTACAAGTTTTCTATTTACTGAGGCTGGATGAATAACTAATCCTGCTTTAGCTCCATAAAATTTCTTAGGAAGCCTTTTTTCAAATCTATCTATGCCTGAATGAACCATTTATCTGCTACAGAAGGGAAGATATCCATGTGTTAAAGATTTTTGCACTGCTCCATCAGAGCTTATAAGATATATCTCCTTTTTCCCTCTTCTGTCTGACATTATTGTTAGAAAATGACCATCCGGGCAAAAACAGGGCTGCTCATTGTTGCCCTGGTTTGTTATTTGAGTTTGTGTGCCTGAGAGAATGTCCATAATATAAATTTGAAAATTTCCAACCAGAGATGAAAAAGCCATCTTACTGCCCTGAGGATTTATAGATGGTTCTGTATTGTATCTGCCCTGGAATGTTACTCTTTGAGTGCCTGAGGAAGTAATTTTATAAATTTGAGGAGAACCATCTCTATTTGAAACAAAAAATATGTGAGATGCTGACCATCTTGCAGAAGTATCAATCCATCGAGATGAAGATACTGCTTTTGTTCTTCCATAGATATCTGAAATTTTGATTTCTGAGATTTCTCCATCGCTCTCTGAGTATATAAATTGCGATTCATTTAAAACATCTCCAAGCACAAGGAGAGCTTTGCTTTTTATAATTTCTTTATTTGTTTTGTTTGAGATATCAAATACTTCTATTGTCCATGATTTTCCATTTAAAGCAGAATAAAAAATTTTGTTTCCCTTTAAAAGAACTCGAGAAATTATGTGTCTTCTGAGTCCTGTATCTTGAACATTTTTCCCATTCCAGTTACTTAAAAAAATTCCCATACAGCTGGATAGCTTTCTCACAAAAACAAAGCGATTGAAAAAGGGCGATTCCTTGCCTGTCAATAGTTTATATATATCTGATGAGATTAAATTTCCTGTAAATTCATTATTCTTCAGGGGATATTCTTTTACAAATATTGGCGAAGCAGAAGTAGTTGCAAAAATTTTTACTGAAATTTTATCCAGAGTTCTGGCTCGGACAACAATTTCAACATCAGAAGATTTCCACAACTGAGGATCAAATTCTGCAGTGATGGGAAAAGGACCATAAACTCTAAAATATTCTGTAAATTCAAGATTTTCTTTTATTGTTTTAGAAACATTAGAAAGATTATCAAAACCTTCAAGTGCTATTGCAAGCTTTTTAATTCCGGGCTGAGTTATGTCAAGATAAATTTTTTCTGCCAGCGCATTTAAAGGCTGTAAAACATAGAAAAATAAAACAAAAGCGATGAATTTTTTTATTAATTTTGAATTCATGGTTTAAACCTCAATCCTACAATAACTTCATTTTTAGGTGGTGGAAGAGGAGAGGAATTTTTGATGGCTCTAACAACAGAAGAATCAAAAAGAATATTTCCAGATTTTTGTTCAAATCCTTCAATGAGAACCTTTCCATTTGAAAGAATTCTTACTGAAACAACTGCTTCAAGATTCCGAGGAACAGTATCAGGAACGCTCCAGTGCTGTCTTATAATTCCAGAGATTAATGCTAAGTAACCGGGTGAAACTTCACTTCCCTTAGTATTTTGTCCGCTTTTAAGTTCAACAGAACCTGCTTGAGCTTTTTCAAGAATCTTTTTTTTTGCTCTAAGCGCAGCAAGTCTTTCTTGTAGAAGTTGTTCCTCTTGTTTAGATATTTTTTGAGTTTTTTCATAAGTTTTTTTTGACTGTCTTGCTGTTGTTGGAATTTCTTTTGATTGTTCAAGGGATGGTGGAAGCTTATTTTCTTCATTCAATGAGGCTGTCTGCAATGAATTACTTGTTTCTTGAATCAAAGTTACATATGTGAGATTTTTAAAATCCTTAGCTGAATTTTTTACTCCGAAGATTAACGCAAGCATAAACAGACAATGAAAAATGAGAGATAAAAACAAAGAAGGATAAATTTTGCCTGTCATCTACTTTCTTTTGGCTCTGTTACCATTCCTATTTTTTCTATTCCAGCAGCTTTAATTTCTCCCATAACTTCAGCTACAAGACCATAAGGAACATCTTTGTCAGCCTTTAAAAGTACAGCAGTATTGCTTTCTCTGTATGAATTGAGTATTGAGGGCAGATCATCTTTATTGATTATCTTATCATTTAAAAATATTTTGCCTTCTTTAGTAATGACAATGCTTATTTTTTCAGTTTCTTCAAGGCTTTTTCCTTTTGCTTTTGGAAGATTCACATCAATTCCTTGTTTTAAAAGTGGAGCTGTAACCATAAAAATTATGAGCAATACAAGCATTACATCAACTAAAGGAGTGACATTAATGTCTGCTATTGATGATCTTCTGCGAGGATTTAGTGCTGCCATGGGTATTTTAAGAGGGTTTCAGAAAAGTCATTGACTTCATTAATTATTTTATTTGCCTGAGAGGTAAAGTAATTGTAAGCAATCACTGCAGGAATTGCTGCAAAGAGACCAGCAGCTGTTGTAACCAGTGCCTCTGCAATACCTGGTGCAACAGTGGCAATTGAAGCTGAACCTTTCATACCTATATGTCTGAAAGCATCCATAATTCCCCAGACTGTTCCAAAAAGTCCTATAAATGGAGTTGTAGAGCCTGTTGTTGCAAGAAAGCCAAGATAACTTTCTACTTTATTTGCCTCCTCAGAAGAGTACTTTCTTACAATTGCTTCAAGGTTTGTCGGATTTTTTCCCTGAATTTCAGAAAAAACTTCTCTGTAAAGACTGGCAATAGGGCTTAATTCAAATCTTTTAGCAACTGCGAAAAGCTCCTTTGTTCCATTGGAATTTAAAAAAGCATCAAAAAATTTCTGGTTTTCTTTTTTCATGTTTTTGAAAATCTTCCATTTGTAAAATATGATAGCCCAGGAAAAAATTGAAAAGAAAAGAAGAATAAGCAAAACAGCTTTAGCAACAACTCCTGTTTGTCTTATGAGATCAATAACTGTAGTTTCCATAAAAAAAATATTAGAACAATACAGATGTAAAAGTCAAATTTTTTCTCATTCAGGTTCAAACAGTTGCGGCTGTGCACAATAAAAAAGGCGGGCAGATGCCCGCCTCTATGACGAACACGGTGCGTTTCTTTTAGTTGTTAGAAGTTGAGCTGGATGCCATGTCTTACTGCCCAGGCATCATCAGCATCTTTGCCATTTGGAAGCTTGTATGCATCGCCTGGCCAGAAGTATCCAGCCTCAACCCAGTACTTAAGACCCTTGTCAATCTGGTAAGTTACAACTCCATCAACTTCCCATCCAATGTCTTTATCTGGTTGTAAGGAGCCATTAATAGCAACTGCCCTATGAGCTCTTAACCAGTAACCATAGAGTTTTGCATTGATGTCCTTTGTGATGTCAAAGGATCCACCAAATTTCAGATACTGGGTATTGCAGAGTCCTGTTCCTGTTGTTCCGAAGCATGCTGTAGGTGCAAGGTATTCATAAATGAATGTATAGTGCTGCTCTGGACCAAGTGCTGTAATGAATGATTCGTCCTTGTTGAGTGTGTTCTGTTTGTTACCACTACCAATTGCATACTCTAAGGTAAGTGTTAATGGAATTGGTTTGAATTTGTAGTCAAGCCCTGCTAATGCAGCCCAGCCACGAAGTTTGATATCTGGATTGGTATCTCTAATTTTTCCAGTCTGGAATTCAACATCTGCTCTGAAGTTAAGCCCTGTTCCTGCAATGTCATCAGCATTACCTCTTAAACCAAAGTTCCAGAGGTGAATATCTAGGAATGGGCCAGGTCCTCCAATAGTTCCAAAATTCTGGTGATCAACATAGGTTACATCTGCACTCAAGCCAAATCCTTTACCTGCATATGCAGCAAGAATTCCGTATGCTGTTGCATCATCATTGAGTGCGATATTACCTTCAGAAAACTTAATTGTATGAGCAGCAATTGTGAGCTCTTTTAATGGCTGAACAAACACTAAGATTGCATCATCACCATAGTAGGTGTGATCAAAGAAGAGTCCGTAACCAAGCTTGATGAGCTGCTTTCCAACTTTAAATCCTGCTGGAACACCAAGAAGCCCTGTTCCCTGATACTGAATCCATGCCTGACGGATGTAAAGATTGCTCTCATTATGCCAGTTACCAACTGGATAGGTACCTCTTGGACCTCGGGTACCAGAACCCCAGTATACATTTTCAGAGCTATTATTAGTAGCAGTTCTATTACTTTCAACTTCCACATATCCAGTTGTATTAGGAGATACCTTTGCCTCAAGATTGAGCCTTACACGGTAGTCGTAGTAGGATTGTGAGTCAGGATAAGTATCCTTTTCTTCCACATCCAAATTCTTTCCATATAATCCTCTAAAACGGAGTTCGCCACCGAGTGTTATCTGGGTTTTACCTTTTGCGATTACTGCTGTTGTGTCTGAGGGGATTTCTGCTGGTGCTGCATAACTCAATGCAGCTAAACCTAAGAGAAGAACCAATGCAGCTAAAATACTTGCATATTTTTTCACTTCCTAACCTCCATCGGTTAGTTCAGTTACACCGCCAAGGGCGGTGGTACAGCTAAAAAAACTCCGAGCAGTGAACTGCTTCGGAAAAGCTTACTGGGAATTACCCCACGCACCGTGTTCGCCTATCACCTCCTTTTTTTGCGTTTTTTAAAAAGTTTAACATACTTTTTTTTAGTTGTCAAGTATTTTTAATTCCTTAATAATATAAGCAAATTCTCTGCCAGAGGAAGATGGTTTTATTTTCTGTTTTTGTGTTTTTATGGTGTGTCTCTATGAATACAGTTTGTGGAAAAAAGAGGACAGATAATTTTCGTAAACTCTTGATTTACAGTAGGCGCGGAGGGGATCGAACCCACGACCTCTTCCGCGTCAAGGAAGCGCTCTCCCACTGAGCTACGCGCCTACGGATTGTTAATTATACATAATTTTCTACTGATGTTGTCAACAGTTGAACTCTTTTCAGGTTAAAACTCCATCTATCATTCTTAGTGTTCTTGTGCATTTTTGAGCAATTGCTTCATTATGAGTAACAATTATAAAGGTTGTGCCTTCTTCAGAATTAATTTTCTGAAAAAGCTCAAAAAGCTCATGGGCTGACCGTGAATCAAGATTTCCTGTAGGCTCATCAGCAAGCACCAAAGAAGGATTTTTAAATAAAGCTCTTGCCACGGCAACTCTCTGCTGTTCACCACCTGAGAGCTCACCAGGACGATGATGAGCTCGTTCTGATAATCCTAATTTTTTCAGTATTTCAAAAGCCTTTTCTTTAATAATATTTTGATTTAGCTTAATCTTGTTGTAATGCCCTGCAATTAACTCTGGCATTATAACATTTTCCAGAACATTAAACTCTGACAAAAGATAGTGAAATTGAAAGACAAAACCAATATATTTGTTACGAAATTCTGCGAGACAATCTGCTGAAAGCTTTAAAGGATTTATTTCTCTGTCAAATTTGAATAAAATCTCACCAGAGGTTGGTTTATCAAGAGTTCCAATCACATGGAGAAAAGTGCTTTTACCAACTCCGCTTGCTCCTGTTATAGCCACAATCTCACCTTGATAGGCTATAAAATCAATCCCTTTCAATACTTCTATTGAACCAGCCTTTGTCCAGTAAGTTTTTTTAAGGTTTTTTGTCCTCAGTATCTCTTTCACGGAAGGGTTTCCCGAGTTCATTTATTTTTTTCATTATATCCTGGTGAATCCTATCTGCTTTGTCTGCAGCATAGTGAAATCCTTTTTTAACAATTCCTGTTGTCTTATCACCAAGTTGTCTAATTTTTTCTCCATCAAAAAACACTGCAACAATAAGAAAAATAATAAATACAATTATACTCAGGCATCCAATGTTTCTTATTAATCTAAACATCACTCATACCTGAGAATCTCAACAGGATTTATTTTTGATGCTCTGTGAGCAGGATAAACAGTTGAAATAAGGCTGATAAATAAAGCACATGCACATATCACCATAACATCAAAAATCTTAATTTTAACTGGCAGCTTACTCAAATAGTAAACATCTGCTGGAAGTTTTACAATTTCATAGGATTTAACAATCTCACATAGAAAAATTCCTCCTGTTAATCCTATAAAAGTTCCAATTAAACCAATAATAAGCCCCTGACATACGAAAATCCATTTTATAAAACTGTCTGTTGCGCCCATTGATTTAAGTATAGCAATTTCTCTCTGCTTTTCAGTAACATTTATCATTAACATACTTATTATGTTAAAGGATGCCACGAGCACAATCAATATAAGAATAAGAAACATTGTGAATTTTTCAAGTTTAAGAGCAGAAAAGAGGTTTCTGTTCATTTGCATCCAGTCCTTGCAATAAAACTCTCCATCAAGTTCACGAGCAAGTCTCTGACAGATTTTATCTGCCTTATAGACATCTTTAAGCTTGAGTTGAATACCTGTTACTTTATCTCCATATTCAAAAAAGTCTTGAGCTATACTTAGGTCTGTTATTGCAAGATTCATATCATACTCATACATTCCTATTTCAAAAATTCCTGTAACAATAAACTTTTTGACCTTTGGAATTATACCCAATGGACCAATTGAACCCATTGGAGATATTATTGTGATTGTGTCTCCAGGAAGCACTCCAAGAAGATTTGCCAGTTCTTTGCCAATTATTATCCATGGCAGATCTGTATGATTTTGATATTTATATTTCACATGTTTAAAAACCTCCGTAGTTTTCATATCATAATCTGGAATAATTCCTCTAAGATAAACTCCATGAGCTCTTTTACCGGAGGAAATAAGAACCTGTCCCATTACAAAAGGGGAGTATGCTTCAATTTCCTGTTTTTTTGATAAAAAATCCATAACAGCTCTGTAATTCTCTATTCCTCCAGAATAATTTAAAACAACAGCATGTGCCTGTGTGCCAAGAATTTTTTTCTGTAAATCCTCGTGAAATCCACTTATTACAGAAATAACAACAATCAGAGCCATAACTCCCAGGGCAACTCCGCTTATGGAAATTATAGTGCCAAAGGAAAAACCTCTTTTTTTACTTTTTAAATACCTTAAAGCAATATAAAAAGGAAGTTTCATTTTTCAGGTCTTAAAAGAGGAAACAGTATAACATCTCTTATTGAGTGACTGTCAGTTAAAATCATCACAAGCCTATCTATTCCAATACCTTCTCCTGCTGCTGGAGGCATACCAATTTCAAGGGCTCTCACAAAATCCTCATCCATCTCAGGCACTTCTTCATCTCCTTTAAGTCTTTCTTCAAGCTGACGGAGAAATCTTTCTTTCTGATCAATGGGGTCATTAAGCTCAGAAAAGGCATTTGCAATTTCTCTACCAGCAATGAAAAGCTCAAATCTTTCTACAAGCTCTGGATTGTCTCTTTTCCTTTTTGCTAAAGGAGAAAGCTCAACAGGATAATCAATAATAAATGTTGGCTGAATAAGTTCAGGCTCTACAACTTCTTTAAATATCTCGTCAAGAACCTTGCTTAGAGAGCTTCCCTCAGGAATTTCTATGCCTTTGTCCTTTGCCCATTTTAAAGCAAAGTCCATGTTTTTTAATGTCTCCTCTGGCACACCTTTAGTCTTCAGGGCATCATACATGGTAATTTTTTTAAAGGGTGGAGTGAAATCAATTGTGTAATCTCCGTATTTTACCTGAAGACTTCCGAAGATTTTTTCAACAATGTAAACTAATAGCTTTTCTGTAAAATCCATAAGCCAGTTATAGTCTTTGTAAGCTACATAAAACTCTACCATTGTGAATTCAGGATTATGCTTCGTTGATATTCCTTCATTTCTAAAATTCTTACCTATTTCAAAAACTCTTTCAAATCCGCCCACAAGAAGCCTTTTCAGATAAAGCTCAGGTGCAATTCTTAAGTAAAGCTCCATGTCAAGAGCTTCATGATAAGTTTTAAATGGCTTTGCTCTCGCACCTCCTGCAATTGTATGCATCACAGGTGTTTCAACTTCAAGGAATCCTTCATTTTCAAGAAACTCTCTCAAATACTTAATAATTTGCTGCCTCTTTATAAAAGTTTCCTTTACCGACGGATTTACAATAAGGTCAACATATCTCTGCCTGTATCTTGCCTCAATATCTTTGAGTCCATGCCATTTTTCTGGAAGAGGCCTAAGGGATTTACTTAAAAAAACAAATTCCTGCACTTCTATAGTTAACTCATTTGTTTTTGTTCTAAAAAGTCTTCCTTCAACACCGACAATATCGCCGATATCAAGATTCTTAATTAAAGAAAATTTTTCTCCTAAGACATCTTTTCTAAGATAAATTTGAATTCTTCCCTTTGAATCCTGTATATGGGCAAAGGCTGCTTTACCAAAATCTCTTAAAAGAATTATTCTTCCAGCAGCTGAGGCTTTTATGTTTTCCTGTTCCAGTTTTTCTTTATCAAGATTCCCAAATTTTATAAAAATTTCTTCAGTGCTGTATTCAGGATTAAAAACTCCATTGTAAGGTTCAATACCAAGACTTCTCAGTGTTTCAAGTTTTTTAATTCTCTGCTGGATAAGCTCAGATAAAGGTGTTTCCTGCATATTCCTGATTTAACCCCCTTGATTTATTGAAACTGTTAAAAACTTGCAAGTTCTTGAAAATCAAGAACTTGCAGTCTTCCCAAACCTCTTATTTTAAAGTCTTCATAAAATCTTTAATTAAAAAATCGGGGCGAGCCGATTTGAACGGCCGACCACTCGCACCCCAAGCGAGTGCGCTAACCAGGCTGCGCTACGCCCCGATTCAGGAAAGCATTCTCAAAATCTCTTTAAGTTTAATTTTTACTTTATTTAATATATCTTGTTTTGTTAGCGTTTCATTTGAAGCTTGGCGATACATTTTTCCTAATTTCTGTCTCACTCCCTCTACTGTAAATCTCTCTTCATAAAGCATCTTTTTTATTAAAAAAAGCATTTCTATCTCTTTTTTAGTATACAATCTTTGCCCTGTCTTTGTCTTTTTAGGCTTTAAAAAAGGGAATTCTGTTTCCCAGTATCTTAAAACATAAGGCTCAACTCCAACAATTCTGCTTGTTTCTCCAATTTTATAAAAAAATTTAAAAGGTAGTTGTCTTTGTACTGGTTCTCCCATTTCAGTTCATATTTTGCTGGATCCTTTGCTTCAGCTGTTCACTTGGTCTGAAAGTAACCACCTTTCTTGACTTAATTTCCACAGTCTGCATGGTTTTCGGATTTCTACCTATTCTACTTCCCTTTCGTCTTACTGTAAAAACTCCAAAGCCTGAGATTTTAACTACTTCTTCTTCCTTTAAAGCCTCTTTTATTGTTTCAAAAACTGTTTCCACAATTTTCTGTATCTCAGTTTTCGGTAATCCTACTCTTTCGAATATAAAATTAATAAGATCCGCCTTCGTCATCAAATCCTCCTTAGCTCAGAAATTCAGTTTATTGAATTTTATCCTATTTTATTGCGATGTTGTCAAGTTAAAGGAATTTTCTGAAATTGCCTTCAGGATTAAGCTTGATAGGGGGGGGGGTAGGAGGAGCCTCTTCGCTTACGCTTAGAGTTAGCCACTGAACTTTACAACAAAAATTTTTTTTGATATAATTTTGTCACCATGCATTCAAAGATTTTTGTAGATGTTCCGGTTAGAGTCAAGTATGCAGATACAGATAATTTTGGGATTGTTTATTACGGAAACTATGCAATATTCTTTGAAAAGGCAAGAACAGAATACTTAAGAAAAAGAGGTTTTACTTATAAAGAATTAGAAAACAAAGGTTATCACCTTCCGGTTGTTGAATTCCATGTTAAATATTATAAGCCTGCAAGATATGATGATTTATTATTTATAAAAACCTCAATAAAGAGTTTAAAATCAAGAGGAATTGTGTTTCATTATGAAGTTTTAAAAGAAGGGGAGAAAATTGCCGAAGGTTTTACATATCACATATGTGTCAACAATGAAAACAAACCAGTTACTCTGCCCCATTCCTTTGTAAAAATTCTAAAAAATTTTGAATAAATATGAAACGAAGAATTGTCATAACAGCAATGAATCTTATTACTCCATTGGGGATTGGTTTAGATGTATGCTGGAACAGATTAATCAATGGAGAATCTGGAATTGACAGAATTACACTTTTTAATCCTGAAAATCATAAATGTCAGATTGCTGGAGAGTGTAAGGAGTTCCACGCTGAAGAATTTCTTGATAAAAAGATATTATCTCGCTATGATAGAATGTTTCATTTCTTCATTTCCGTCGCTTTATTGACAGCTGAAACATCAGGCTTTAAAACTAAATCAATTAAAGATCCCTTCAGATTTTCCATCATCGGAGCAAGCGCTATTGGTTGTCCATCCTCTTTTGAACAGAATTATGAAATGTTAATATCGAAAGGACCAAAAAAAGTATCTCCTTTTTGCATTATAAACTTAGCTGGTAATCCTGTAGCAGGACAAGTAGCAAGAATTTTCAATGCCAGAGGTCCACAGTATTTTCTTCAAGAGGCTTGTGCTGCAGGAACAAAAGCAATAGGTCTGGCTATGAAATTAATTCAGATGGAAATAATTGATATTGCAATGGTCATAGGAGCTGATGCAGGTATAACACCAACAATTATTGCAAGCCTTGACAATATTGGGGCAATTGCTACTGACAAAGCAAACACTCAACCTAAAAAAGCATCAAGGCCATTTGACAGGTTAAGATGCGGATTTGTTCCTTCAGAAGGAGCTGGCTGTGTAATTATAGAAGCTTATGAACATGCCCTAAAAAGAGGAGCAACTCCTCTGGTTGAAATTGCTGGATTTGGTGCAACCTGCGATGCCTATCATCCCACTGCACCAGAGCCTGAAGCTTTAAGCATTGTTGAATGTATGAGAAAGGCTTTACAAGATGCAAGAGTCTCACCAGAGGAGATTGATTATATTAATGCTCATGGTACTTCCACTGTTTTAAATGATTTAACTGAAACAATAGCAATAAAGAGTTTTTTCAAAGAGCATGCCTACAGAATTCCTATATCATCAAATAAATCAATGATTGGTCATATGTGGGGTGCTGCAGGTATAGTAGAAACAATTTTTTCTGCAAAAACTATCCTTGAAGGAATTATTCCTCCCACAATAAATCTTGAAAATCCTGATCCAGCCTGTGATCTTGATTATGTTGCAAATAAAGCAAGAAAAAAGAATGTAAAAATAGTTCTAAAAAATTCCTTTGGTTTTGGAGGTATTAATGCCTCCTTGGTATTAAAAAGGATTTAAAAAAATGGGAGGGAATCATGAATAGCTACAATGTAGAAAGATTTAAAGAAATTTTTGAAAGAAATTTCATTTATATTGCAGGATTTTTGAGGAGTGTTGAAAGATTTCCTGAAAAAGTAGCTCTTATTGATGCAGATACTGAAAGACAATGGACATATAGTGAGCTTAATAAAGAGGTAAATCGGTTTTCCTCAGCCTTGCTTCAAGATAAAGTAAAAAAAGGTGATAGTGTTATGTTTCAGCTTATGAATGTTCCGGAATTTGCTTTTATCTGGCTTGGGTGTCAGAAAATTGGAGCTGTAAGCAGTCCTATCAATTTCAGGTTTTCTTCAGGTGAGACTGCCTATACGATAGAGGATTGTCAACCTGTAGCATTTATCTTTGATATATCTTTAAAGGAGATGGTGAAAGAAGCAATTCAAATTTCAAAGCATAAACCGAAAAGGCTCATTTATGTAGGGGAAGGAGAATGTGATTTTGCTATACCTTATGAAGAATATGTAAAAGGAAAACCAGAATTTGAGCCGATGCAGTGCTGTCAAAATGCTTATTCTGAAGTTACAAGGCTTTATACATCAGGAACAACTGGAAGACCTAAAGGAGTTCCACTGAACAATATAAATGAAATTTTAACCGCTATTGATGTCATTATCAGCTTAGGACTTAATAAAAATGATATTATCATGAATCTTTCTCCATGGTTTCATCGTGGAGGACTTCATATTGGAGGACCTAATCCAGGGCTTTATCTTGGAGCAACAATTGTATCATTAAAAACCTTCTATACAAAACCCGCGCTGGAAGCAGTAGAAAAATACAAAATTACATTTATAATCGGTGTTCCTACTATGTATAAAGTTATGATGGAAGAACAGAAGAAGCATCCTCATAATCTACGCTCTTTAAGAGGGCTTGTCAGTATGGGTTCTCCACTTGACAAAACACTGTGCGTTGAGATGCAAAAGGTGTTTACACCAAACATATTTAATGGATACGGAACTTCTGAAACATTCTGGAACACCCTTTTAACTCCAGAGGATCTTCTTGAGATGGCAGGGACAGCAGGTCGTGCAGTATTTTGTGATGAGGTAAGAGTTGTTAAGGTTTATGAAGACAAACTCTCTGAGCCAGAGGAAATTGTTAAAAAGAATAATCAGGAAGTTGGAGAAGTCATTGTAAAGTCATTGAAATGCAGTTATGATTACTATAACAAACCTGAAGAGACAAAGAAAAAGCTTAATAAAGATTGGTTTTACACAGGTGACCTCGCAACATGGAATGAAAATGGTTATATAACAATTGTTTCAAGGAAAGATGACATGATAATTGTTGGAGGGGAAAACATTTATCCAATTCAGATTGAAGAAGTAATACAGGAGCATCCAAAGGTCATGCATTGTGCAGTGGTAGGAATTCCTGATGAGACAAGAGGACAGGCTCTGGTAGCCTATGTTGTAACAAAAGATGAAACCTTAACTCTTGATGAGCTTAAAAAATTCATATCAAAACATCCTATGCTTCCGGCATATAAAAGACCTCGTTACTGGAGATTTCTTGATGCACTTCCAATGACAGCCACTGGTAAAAAGCAACACTACAAACTCCGTGAACAAGCCATAGATGATTTAAAAAAGGGCTTACTTTTAAGATAATCAAGGAGGTGTCAAATGGGGTAATTTTTCTATTTTTAGTTTTAATATTGTCTTCGTCTTCTTTTGCTTTTGCTGTTGAAAATGAAATTGGTGCTTCAATAAGGCTTAGACAGGAAATTCTTGATAATTTTATTTACCTTGGAACAACCCGTGCAGCAGCTGATGACAGAAGCTATTTCAGACTAAGGATCCAACTCTGGGACAATGTTAAGTTTAATAAAGAAATTTCGCTTTATGCAAGATTGGCAACAGAGCCAAGATATCATGTGGCAGGTCCTTATAGAGTTACTCTTGATAATGAAAGAAATCTAAAAAGACTTGATCAAGATGAAATTTTTATTGACAATCTTTATTTAGATTTTAAAAAACCCTTTGATTTACCTGTAAATTTAAGAATTGGAAGACAGGACTTTCTCGGTAAAGACATGTATGGAGAGGGATTTATAATTTTTGATGGAACTCCGGCTGATGGTTCAAGAAGTTTTTATGTCAATGCTGTTAAACTTCAACTTATTATTGTAGAAAACCATACAATTGACTTTGTTTATATATCAAATCCAAGGACTGATATTTATCTGCCAAGTCTTCATCCTTCTGTATACGACACAGAAAAAGAAACAAGCAGACTTTATATAAATCATAAAAAAAGACTCACTGCCTCTCATGAACAGGGTTTTTTAATTTATGGAAGAAATAAACTTTCTCAAAAACTTATGTTGGAGCCCTATTATCTTTACAAAACAGAGGATCAATGGGCTACCAATCCTCAACTTAATTTTCATACTTTTGGAATGAGAGCAGTTTTAAAAATAAACGAAGAATGGTCTTTAAGAGGAGAACTTGCTCGTCAGATTGGTAAATACTCTGATGGAAGAGGTAAAACAGGTATTGGAGGATATGTATTTTTAACAAAAGCTTTCCCTCAAATAAAACTTTCACCAAAAATTGAAATAGGCTTTGTTTATCTTTCTGGAGACAATAGAAACACCGGGAAAGACGAAGCATGGAATCCACCTTTTTCAAGGGGGGCCTTTACAAATGAACTTTTTGCATATATAGTTATTCCAGAGACTGTGTTAAAAGGTGGTCCGATTCCCGGATACTGGACAAATTTAAGGGAAATTGTGACAAAATTATCTTTAAATCTTTCAAAAAATGCTAATCTTTGTTTCTCTTATCAACATCTCTGGTCAGATAAAAAGACAAACTTCACTGCAACACCTCTTAATCAGATGTTTTCTAATGATGGTTATGACAGGGGTCATATGTTAACTTTTCTTGGGATATATCAGTTTACGAAAAATGTTGACGGACTGTTGCAGTTTGAATATTTTATCCCTGAAGACTTTTATACATCAAAAGCAAAGAATGCCACATTTATAAGATGGCAAATTCAGTATAAGCTTTAAAGGGAGTTTTAATATGAAGATCGATGTTACTACATTATATGGAAGAAGAGCAATTAATAGATGGAAAAGAATTTCTGTTGGTGATGTACTTGAAAGAGTTACATGGTCATTTCCTGAAAAAGAAGCTCTGGTAGGGGAAAAAGCAACAGAAAAAGAACTAATCTCTTTTTGTAGAGGAAAGCTTGCTTTTTATGAAATTCCTAAAGCTATAATTTTTATAGAAAGTCTTTCAAAAACAGTAGGTGGAAAGATTTAGAAATATAAATTAAAAGAGGAGTATAAAAATCTTTTATATGATTCCAAGCCTGTTTAAAGGCCTGTGCCCTAACTGCGGTGGTGAGATAAATTCTCAAAGACTGCAAAAGGGCATTCCCTGCGAAAAATGCCTTCCTCAACAGGATGCTGATCCCTGTAAATTTATAAAAGCAGGAAATTACAAAGAAATTTGTCGAATCAATGAAGATGTTCAAAAATGGGAAAAACACTTTGAAAATCATTTAAAATTAAAACCCTGGAGTCTTCAGAAAACATGGGCAAAAAGAGTTTTTTCAGGCATTTCTTTTGCTCTTTTAGCACCAACAGGAGTTGGTAAAACTTCATTTGGAATCTCCGTGGCATCATATCTTGCAAAAGAAAATAAAAAGTCATACATTATTGTGCCAACAAAGCTTCTTGTTGAACAGGTCTGTGAGCGTTTAAAAGATTTTGGGCTTAAAGATGAAATTCTTGCTTTTAATGAAATAACTGCAAAACTTAAGGAAAGATTAAAAAAAGAGAATTTCAAGGTTCTCGTTACCACATCAATGTTTCTGTATAAAAATCAGGAAATACTTCCCAGAAACTTTAGTTTTATTTTTGTTGACGATGTTGATTCCTTCTTAAAAACAGCGAAAAATGTTGACAAAGTTCTCCATTTGCTCGGATTTTGTCAATCTGACATTGCAAAAGCTTTTGAACTTATTTTGCTTAAAGCAAAGGCTAAAAAAACTGATACTGACTGGGAAAAACTCAAGGAAATTCAGAAGGAGCTTGATAATGTAAAAAATTATAAAAAAGGCGTGCTTGTAATATCTTCTGCCACCACTCAACCTCGTTCCAATAGAGTAAAACTTTTTCGTGAACTTCTGGGATTTGAAGTTGGCACTCCTACATTTTATTTAAGAAATGTTGTTGATGCCTTTACTGAAGAAGGTTCTTTAGTTGAATGGATTAAAAAACTTGGCAAAGGAGGATTGGTTTTTCTTTCCTCAGACAAAGGCAGAGAAGCAATAGATGAAATTATGCATGAACTTAAGAAAAATGGGATAAAAGCTGCATCCTATGAAACATTAAATAATACAACGATATCTCGTTTTGAAAAAGGTAAAATAGATGTTCTTGTTGGCATAGCCTCTTATAAAAATCCCTTAGCTCGCGGATTTGATATGCCCCATGTTGTCAGATATGCTCTTTTTTACGGAGTTCCCAAAATTGTTATCTCTTTAAAATTTGAATCAAATCTGAATCATCTCTTATGGGCAGTATCTTCAATTCGTTCTTTTATTGTTAAAAAACTTCCTGAATACACACAGAAAATAAACAGCTGGATCAGTCAACTGAGAAAATATCAACACCTAAATTTTGTTGAAGTTAAACCATCTTTAAAACAAAAAATAGAAAATCTGACTGAGGAAATTGGTAAATTTTTATCATCAAAAGAAGTTCTGGATTTACTAAACTCCTCTGATGAGATAACACTTAAATTCACTAAAGAAGGTTATTTTATGACAGTATCTGATGCTACAGGGTATCTGCAGGCAAGCGGAAGAACTTCACGGATGTATGCTGGTGGAATAACAAAGGGACTTTCTCTGATCCTGGTAGATGACAGAGCCACATTCAAACATCTTGCCAAAAAAGTAAGATGGTTCAATGATGAAATAAAGTTTTTATCCGTTTCAGAGATAGATTTAGATAGCACATTAAAAGAAATTGATGAAGACAGGATAAAAATTAAAGAATTTTTAAACCACAGAAAATTTCAACCCAGCACAGATCTTCTTAAACCTGTTTTAATAATCGTGGAGTCCCCCAATAAAGCAAAAACTATTGCAAACTTTTTTGGCAAACCTGTAAGAAGAAAAGTTTTTGACCACGACATTTTTGAAACATCTATTGAAGATAGGTACATAATGATAACATCTTCCTATGGACACATCCTTGATCTGGTAAAAAATGAAGCTTTTTATGGAGTTCTGGTAGACAAAGAAATTGTTCCAATTTATGAAGCTATTGAAGGTAAAGAACCAATTATCAAAAGCATAAGAAAAATAGCCATAGAAGCAGAACAAATTCTTATTGCTACTGATCCTGATACAGAAGGAGAAAAAATTAGCTGGGATATTCATGAGATTTTAAAACCTTATGTTAGCGATATAAAAAGAATGGAATTTCACGAAGTTACAAAAAAAGCAATAATTAGAGCATTAAAAGAACCAAGAGATTTTAACTTAAATCTCGTTAAAGCTCAAGTTGTCCGAAGAATTGCTGACAGATGGGTTGGTTTTGAGTTTTCTCAGCTGCTTCAAAAAAATTTTGGAAAACAAACACTTTCAGCAGGAAGAGTTCAAACTCCTGTTTTAGGATGGATAATTGACAGAGAAAAAAATTACAGGGAAAAAATTTATAAGGTTTTGTTTTTCATAGAAAGAAATAATAAAAAACTGCGAGTCAGTTTTGACTTTGAGGATAAACAAGAAGCTATAAATTTTTTTAACAGTATAAAAGAAGTTCAGATTGAAATTGTTTCAGAAGAAGAAAAAATAGAGCTACCACAAACTCCTTACAGAACTGATACAATGCTTAAAGATGCAGGAGATTTTTATAAATTTTCTCTGCCAAAAACAATGCAGCTTGCTCAAACTCTTTTTGAACTTGGATTTATAACCTATCACAGGACAGATTCTCAAAGAGTTTCTGATGCTGGAATTAATGTAGCAAAAGAATTCATAAAAGAGGAATTTGGATTGGAATATTTTTCCCCGAGAAACTGGGCTGAAGGAGGAGCTCATGAATGCATTAGGCCTACAAAATCCATTGAACCAGAGGAATTAAACTCAATGCTTATAACTGGCCAAATTGAAGGTCTCAGTAAGGAACATCTTCTTCTTTATGAAATGATTTTTAAGAGATTTATTGCAAGTCAGATGAAGCCAGTTAAATCTAAATACAGTGAAATGCTGATTAAGGCATTGAATAAAGAACAGAAAATAAATTTGCGAACTGAAATAATTGAAGATGGCTGGAACAGAATTTTAAAAATTGAAACCTATCCAGAAATCAAAGGTATTTTCAATGTAGAAAATACAAAACAGTTTAAACAGCAACCAAAAGTTTATCCTTACACTTACAGCGAACTTGTAGCAAAAATGAAGGAAAAAGGAATTGGAAGACCTTCAACTTATGCAAGTATTGTTGAAAAGCTCGTTGAGAGAAAATATGTTATTGACTCTAAAGGATTTCTTATCCCTACAGAGCTTGGCAAAGCAGTGTATTCTTACTTAAATAATAGAGAAAAAATAAAAAATTTTGTTTCCGAAGATTTTACACAGCAGCTTGAAGCCTTTATGGATAAAGTTGAAGAAGGTATGATTGATTATAAAACAATACTTTATGATTTATACAGGCAGATTATAAGAACAAGAACTCATTAAAAATTTTTTTCATTTTCCTATTTCTTGAATTAAAATATCTTTTAAAATTTTTGCTACATTTAAAACTCTTTCACTCATTGAGTTTCCGAAATTTGTATTTTCAGGTTGAATGCCAATTATGAAAATTTTAGTTTTAATTCTTGCTTTTATATATTCAATACACATTTTGAGATTAGTCTGATGGGTTGATATTTCTGGATGCTGCAAATTTTCTTCTGATAAAAAAACTACACAGCCAGGTTCATGATGCATATGTAAAGCATCAATAAAAATGATTGTATCTGGTTTATGCTGAATTATTTCTTCAATAAATCTTTCAAGCCTGTCTTCACAATCAATTAAAACAGCATTGATTTTATTTTTTAATTCTTTAACAATATATAACCCTACCGCATCATCTCCTCTTAAAGGATTACCTATTCCTGCGATGATAACTTTCCCTTTGATGTTATTTAAAAATTCATTCAATTCCAATTTGTTCAGCTACAATAGGTTTGATTTTCTTTTTTGATATCCCAACTGCCTGAGCAATTCCAAAGATAATACCCTCTGGTCTTGGAGGACATCCAGGTATATATAGATTTACAGGAATCACTTTATCAACTCCGCCAACTACATTATAGGTGTCAAACCAGATACCACCTGCTATGGCACAGGAGCCAAGAGCAATAACAATCTTTGGTTCAGGAGTTGCTTCATAAACTGATTTAACAAACTCTACAGTAGGTCTTGTTACAGGTCCTGAAATAACAAGCGCATCTGCATGACGTGGAGAACTCACTATTTTCATACCAAATCTTTCAATGTCATAGTAAGGAGTAAGAATATCAAGGAGTTCTATATCGCAACCATTACATGCTCCAGTGTTTACATGAAATATCCATATTGATTTTTTGAGTGCCTTTTGAGCTAATTTTTTAAGTAAGGACATTTTAAGCCTCCTTTAACCCGCTATTTTAATAATTCCTCTTGCTGCAATGTCAATCACAGGATAAATAATTTCTGGGTAAATTCCAAAAATTATAACCAAAATTACAAACACTGCAGTGCAAAATATCATTGAAAAAGGTATAGAACTTTTGAATAACTCGCTTTTTTCTTTTTTTTGCCAAAATATTGATATGGCAGTTTTTAAAAGAGCAATAGTGCAGACAAACTCTGATATAATTAAAATTATTGATACCCATAAAAAGCCTTCACTGGCAAGTGAAATAAATATTGTAATTGAACTTAAGAAGCTTGCAAAAAGAGGCATTCCTCCTACTGCCAGTGAACCAATGAAAAAGAATATCGTAATGGCTGGCACTTTTCCTATCAATTCTCTTATTTCCTCAATTTTTTTACTTCCAGTAGCATAAATTATTGCACCTACTGAAAAGAACAGAACTCCTTTCATAAGTGTATGATTAATAAGATGGAAAAGGCCTCCAAAGATTCCTTCATATGTTTTTAAAACTAAAGCTGATACTATAAATCCCATTTCACTTATACTTATGTATGCAATCATTTTTTTAATATCCCTTTGATTAAATGCAAGAATAGCTCCAGCCAACATACTTAATGATGCAAGTGTTATCACCAGATGCTTTATTTCTTCATAATTAAAAGACAACACTGTTACAGTTCTGAGTAATCCATAAAATCCAAGCTTTGTTACTGCACCGGCTAAGAATACTGTTACAGCTGAAGGTGATTCTGCATAGGAGTCAGGCAACCACAGATGAAATGGAATTAATCCTGCCTTTGTAAAAAATCCGACAATAAATAAAAATCCAGACAGTAAAGCTATATTTCTGGGAAGGTTCTTAATAACTTCTCCAATGTTACTTACTGTTACAAGACTCCCTGTTGAGTAAAAAAGTAAAATAATTCCGAGTAAACTGAAAAGAATGCCTACATTGACTAAAATAAAGTATTTAAAACCAGCTCTCAATGATTCCTTATTTAATTTAAAAACAATAAGATAAACTGAAAGAATGCTGCTCAACTCAAGGGCAATATAAACCAAGAAAAGATTATTCAGACTGAATGCAAGATTCATAAATGCTGCTCCGAGAATTATCATACTGTAATAAGTATGAAAATTTTCTTTTCTGTGGCTATAAACCCTGGCAATGTATTTAGGCGAATATAAAATCACCATCAGAGTCACAAACTCAACCATTAACTGCATGATTATGCTTAATCCATCGATGTAAAAGATCTGTCCATACCATAAAGCTTTTTGATCTGATAAAGCCAATGAATTCCATGATAGAGCTGTGCCCAGTAGAGACAAAATTATTGAGGAAATACAAACAAATTCTTTTAGTAATCCTCTTTTACCAAAAAAGAAAATTATTAAAGAGCCTAAAGCTGGAGCAACAAAACTTAAAGTAAATATCACATCAAGTTTCATTGTTCGTCCTCTGGGATTTTGATTCTTTGAATTTTTTAATTTCTTCTTGAACAAACACTTCATTTAACCTAACAGTAAGATAAACAAAAAACAGCACTGCAACAATAAAATTGAAAGTTAATAGAATTTCAATAAGTTTGGACATATGAGGAATCATGCTTATTATCAGGAAGTGAATGCCATTTTCAATAATGAAAAAGCTTATGATCATTTTAACCATGTCTTTTTTTGATAGAAGAAGATATAAACCATAAATAAAAAGAGTTAATCCGCAGGGAAAACTTGAAAGCACTTGATGTAATTGAGAGGTTTTGAATATTTCAATAAAATGATAACCAACAGAAAGAACAACTATTGATAAAGCTATAGAAAGAGGAAGGGATATTGATGGTTTTTCTTCTGTTTCAACTCTATTTTTCAGACACTTAAATAGAAAAACAGGCATTAAAATAGCTCTTACAAGCAAGTCAACTGTTCCTATTAGATAGAGAGATGATATTTCATTTATATATGCAATGGTAAAAACTGCGATAACAATAAAAAGACAATGAGGTATAAGGCTTAAAACTGAAATTTTCAAATTTTTGACTTCACCTGCAAGAAGAGTAAAAAATAAAATTGCTATATAGATCATTGCCATATTAAACTCCTAAAAGAGCAAGAAATATAGATGTTAATGAAAAAAGAGCAAGAGTCAGATTGTATTTCAGCGCCTGGTCAATTCTAAGTCTTGGATTTAAAGCCTCAATAAGAGTACTTACAAAAACAAGCGCTGTAACCTTTATCAGTGCAATACCTGTGTTCAATAAAGAGTTTTCTAAGTGGGTCCACGGAACAAAAATTTGAGTAAAAACAAGACAGAAAAGAACCTGTCTTGACATATTTGCCCATTTAACACAGGCGTATTTGGGGCCACTTAATTCAATCAAGACTCCTTCTGCAATCTCCTGTTCAGCTTCAGATATATCAAAAGGAATCTTACCAATTAATGCCTGAAGTGAAAGAAATACACATACTGTGGCAAGAAGCATAGATACATTCGGACCATTTGAATAATACCATGTTACTATCTCTCCAATTTTAAATGAACCAGCATTTATAGCACCAGTTATAAGAGCAATTGCAAGAATTGGCTCAACTGAAAGATGTAGCATCATTTTTCTTGAAGCACCAATGTAAGCAAAGGGATTTTCTGATGCAGAGGCAGTAATAATTATAGCTATTCCAACAACCGTAATTATGTAAATGAAAAGAAATATATCTCCCCAAAAGTTTAATGGAGGAATTAATCCTGTTATGGGAATTAAAAGAGATGCCATCCCAATGCTTACAACAGAAAGATAAGGTGAAAGTCTGAAGAGTGGATTTATAGTTGATTTGAGATCTTCCTTACCCATTAACTTGACAATGTCATAATATGATTGAAATGGAGGAGGTCCTACTCTGCTTTGTATCAATGCTCTTACTTTTCTTGTGAATCCATCAAAAAATGGAGATAATAACAAAACAACAAATATATTTACAATCGATGAATATATTATGAATTCTAAATTCATTGTTTTCCCCCGGAAATATAAAACAGTAAAACCATAACTACTATGCTACCAAGTATCAGCCATGCAATGTATTTTTTAGTAGTTAATTCATATATTTTTTCTACATATTCAAAAAGTTTTACACACTTGTTAGTAAGCGGATAATAAAGCCATTCATCTGGTTGAAGAATTTTTAAAAATTTTTCTGATACTGAAATTTTTATTGATGGAGTTGTGACAGGATAAAATCCCTTAAATTGAACTTTTCCAATTCTGAAGCTAACAAGGTTTTTAAAGGGTTGATAAAAACTGTGTCCTCTGTATGCTACTTCTTCAGGAACATGTTCTTTTCCTCCATACCATGTTTTTACTTCTCTTTTTGGTGCTTGAGCATATTTTTCAAAGGAAAATATTAAAAGACAAAGAATTATTAAAGGAATTATAACAAAGACAGGAAACCATGCTCCTTGCGAATAGTTTTTTAAAAAACTTATACTTACTCCAGCAAAAGTATCTCCAAAAATTAATGAAAAATCAGGTAAATCATTAAATAAAGACACAGTACCAGCATAAATAAGTTTTAGAGGAATGATTGGGAACAAACCTGTTAAAACACAAACAATTGCAAGTATCAGCTGAGGAAGAGTCATGAGCAAGGGTATGTTTCTTTTTTCATCAACTGCTCCCTGAAGCTTTCCCATAAAAGCAGAGTTTACAAATTTAAGAAATGATGCTAAAGTGACTGCAGAAATAAAAATAGATATAATTCCGAAAACTATAAAGGCTCCTTTTATCAGTAAGAAGACTTCTGATTGTTTTGCTGACCAGATTGAGGATTCAAAAATAAGCAGTTTTGATATAAAACCATTAAAAGGCGGAACTCCTGCAATTGATAAAGAACCAACAAGAGCAGTTATCGCTGTAACAGGCATTACTTTTATCAATCCTGAGACTTTATTAAGATCAGTAGTTGCTGTTTTGTAAAAAATAGAGCCTGCATTCAAAAATAAGAGACTTTTATAAATAGAGTTATTAAAAACATGCAACAACCCTCCAACCAGCGCAACAGCACCAAGAAATGGATTAATTTTTATAAAATAAAGTCCAACACCTATCCCTAAGAGAATGTATCCTACCTGTCCTATTGCATGAAAGGACATGAGTCTTTTAGCTTCATCCTGAGTGAGCGCTGCAATTGTTCCAATAAAGATTGAGAAAACTCCAAATACTGCAATAACAAATCCCCATACCTGAGTATGAAAAGAAAGAGGTAGTACCGAGCAAAAAAATCTCACAAGAGCATACACTGCAAGCTTTGACATAACTCCACCAAAGAAAGAAGAAGCTGATGAGGGAGGTTGTGGATATGCATTTGGTAGCCAGAATCCGAAAGGAAGAACTCCAGCCTTTGTCACAAAAGCAATAAAAAAGCAAAATAGAATAAAATGAGCAATGCCTGGCTGATAATTTATGATAAGTGCAAGGCTTTTGTTTATTTCTGTAAAAGAAAAATCATTGCTGTATGAATAAAGAATTACAGAGGCAAGAATTAAGAATGCTGTTGCCACATGCGTTGCTATGAAATATTGAAGTCCTCCTTTTATTGCTGATTTTTCTTCTCTTTCAAAAACAACAAGAAACCATGAACTTACTGTCATAAACTCCCAAAAAATGATAAAAAATAAAATGTCCTTTACACATACTACTCCAACAGATGAAATAAAAAGCAACATTAGAAATGGATAGAATCTTGCTGAAGATCTTGTTTTATAGACATTAAGATACTTCCAGGAAAACAAAGATACACATAAGGAAACCAGAGAAATTATCATAAGAAATAAAGCAGAAAGGTAATCAATGCTTACAACACAGGAAGAGTTTAATAAGGGCTTAAGTGAAAAAACTTCATCCTCAATGATTTTGTTTCCTGCGATTGTATTTATTGAGATATAAAAAAGAAATATCGAGGATATGGCTGTGAAAAGAACTGTTAAAAAACCAGAAAAATTTTTATTTTTAATGAATGATGTTAAGGCTACTCCTAAAAACAAAGATAAAAATGAAATATAAATATACTGCATCAACGGCCTCCTACTAAAACTTCAATAAAAGGATAACCAATTAAAGGAGATATCAAACTTAAAATTAAAAGCATTATCAAACTGAACTTCATGGATAAAGGGACTTTATTACTGGCTTTCATTACCTTTTCTGAAGCTTCACCAAAGAAAACTTTATGTCCAACAAAAATATACCAACAAAAAGCAAGAATGCTCTCAAGAATTGCAACTACACCAAAAACATTTGCAGAGAGGTTTTTAATTTCAAAGGCTCCTGTAAAAATCATGAATTTGCTCCAGAATCCCGAAAAAGGTGGTACTCCTATTATTGCAAACATTCCTATAAGAAAACACCCAGTAAAAAGAGGAAATTTTTTTGAAACACCCTGAAGTTCTTTAATACTTTTTGAACCAGTTACATAGGCAACTCCACCAACTGACAGAAAAAGCAATCCTTTTGCAAATCCATGATTTATTACATGAAAAATTCCTCCAACCCCTGCTGTTTTTGAACCATAAATTCCTAAGGAAACACCTAAAAAAATATATCCAAGATGTCCTACTGTTGAGTAGGCAAGCAGTTTTTTCAGATCATCCTGAAAATAATATAAAATCACAGACAGCATCATTGTTGAAATGGCAATAATCCCTACAACAAAGGCTTCATTCTCTGTTAAATAATAATTTGAAAGATAAATTCTTGCCATTAAATAAACTCCTGCTTTAACCATTGCAGCTGCGTGAAGATAGGCACTTACCGGGGTTGGAGCAACCATTGCATCAGGTAACCATGTAAAAAGAGGTATCTGAGCTGACTTTGCAGTGGCTGCAAAAAATAGAAGAACAAAAACAATAAATTTGCTGGATGAAGATAGAGAATCAATTACCGAGAAATCAAAGGATTTTGCCTGATAATACATTAAAGCAAGAGCAATTAAAAAACCAATCCCTCCAATGTGAGTCATTATGAAAGCCTTTAATCCTGAAAACAAAGCCTTTTTTTCTTTTGTATAGGAAATTAATGCCCATGAACAAAGGGTTGTTATTTCCCAGAAGAAAAATAATTGTAAGAAATTAACTGCTGTAACTATTCCAACCATTGCACCTATAAAAAGGAGCATAAGAAAGTAGTAACTTCCGTAGGGTTTATAAAATTGATGTTCAACATTTAAAGGAGAGAGGTATCCTTGAGAGTAAAAGATTACAAAAAAGCCAATTACAGTAATAAGAATAAGTAGAATTGATGTGAGAGGATCACAAAGAAGTCCAAAATTTAATTCAGCGGAAAGCCATTTAAACAGTGAAAAAGTGTAATAAATCTTTACTTTTGAAAAGGATGTTTCAAAAATACTGAATATGCTGAATAGAAGAGTAATAAGAGAAAACAGAGAGGAAATAAATTCTGCTTTATTTTTGAATAAATAAGCCAGTAATGCTCCTATAAAAGGCATGATTAATGTTAAAGCAAGAAAATCCATACTTACTCCTTAATAAGCTGTTTTTGTTTGCATTCAGGACATATTTTAAGCTTGTTTATTTGTTCTTCGCTTTTGTCCTGAAATCTATCAATTTGTTTATTTAACATGTTTAATGAAATAAAAGGTTTCCCACAAATAAGGCACTTTACCATTTTTATTTTTATAACAATTTCAAGATCTTTTTTATTGTCAGTGGCAAGTTCATACTCATTGGTAATTCGGATTGCTTTTGCAGGACAAACATTAGCACATCTTCCACAATATATACATCTGCCTGCAGAAAATTTCACTATTCTTACATCTTCATAATCTTCAATGGTTATTAATCTTGAAGGACATATTCGAACACAACTTCCACATCCAATGCATTTATTTGAATCAACTTCAAGTCTTCCTCTTAGATTTTCAGGTGGAGTAACAGGAACAAATGGATAAGGTTTCGTGATTTTTTTATGCCTTGATGAAAGTAAAAGTGCTTTTATTTTACTTTTAAACATCTTTTCAATTCATCCGAAGTGTAAACCCTTACAGACTGTCTCTTTAAATCAATAACTTCATATCTTTCAGTACAGGAAAAACATGGATCAATACTTCCAATAATCAAAGGAGCATCAGCTATCGAGGCTCCTTTAAGCATAACAGAAAGAGCCTGATAATTCTGATATGACGGAGCTCTTACACTCCATCTATATGGTCTTCCTTCAGGGCCTGTCATAACATAATGAAAAAGCTGTCCTCTTGGTGCTTCAATGTATGATATTGCCTCTTTCCATGGCTCAATTTTTGGAATCTTTACTGATGTTTGTCCTTCTGGTATATTTTCAATAATTTGTCTGAGAATATTTATTGAAATTAAAATTTCTTCAAGTCTTACAATTGTTCTTGCCCATACATCTCCTTCTTTACTTAAAGGAACTTTGAGATTTAGCTCAGAATAGGCAGCATAGGGAAAATTAACTCTCATATCAATATTTATACTTGAAGCTCTTGCCAGAGGTCCGCATACGCAGTATTTTTTAGCATCATCCTGCTTTAGAATCCCTACATTTTTAAATCTTACCTGTATAACTTCATCATCAAGAATAATCTCTCTGAGTTCTTTTACTTCTCTTTCAATTTGAGAGATTACTGTTTCTATGTCCTTAAGATGCTGGGGGTGAACATCAATTTTTACTCCTCCAATAATATTTATTCCATATGTTTTTCTATTTCCCGTAATGATTTCACAAATATACATTACAGGTTCACGAATTCTCCATGCCTGCATAAAAAGTGTATCAAAACCAACAATATGAGCTGCCAGCCCAACCCATAAAAGATGACTATGTAGTCTCTCCAGTTCAAGAAACATGCTACGGATGAACTTAGCTCTTAAAGGAATTTCAATTTGAGCAGCTTTTTCTACTGCCTGACAGTAAGCACAGGAATGAACAAACCCGCATATTCCGCAAATTCTTTCGGCAAGGAATGGAATCTGCTGATAATTCAAAGCACTCTCTGCAAGCTTTTCAATCCCTCTATGAACATAAAATCCTCTGTAATCAAAATCAACAATCTCTTCTCCATCAACAATCAATCTAAAATATGCAGGCTCTTCAAGAGAAGGATAAAATGGTCCAATTGGGATAACTGTTTTACCTTCTTCTGGTTTCTTAAGCAGTGAAGGTTGTTTTGATTTAGGAGGTTTGCTGTTGTAAGAGAAATTTTTTCTTAAAGGATGAATTCCATCTGGCCAGTCATCGGGAAGAACAAGCTTTCTTGGATCTGGATGTCCTTCAAACTTTATACCGAACAGATCATTGCATTCTCTTTCAGCCCATACTGCAGCTGGGATTATCTCTGCTATTGATGATATTGTAGGGTCTGACGGTTCTAAAGATGTTTTCACGATTATATTCATTCTATAATCAATAAGGGAGAAAAAATAATTAAGTTCAATTTGATTTTTTTGAGTGATAAAATCAATAGCGGTTAAATGAATAAATCTTGCTTGCTGCATTACAAGCAGTTTTGCAATTTCTTTTATTTGAAAAGGATTTGCGTGGATAATAAGATTTTCATCAATGGTTTCAATTTTATTAGTTAGATTTATAATATTTTCTGTGATTTGCCTCATATTATGAATTATTTCATAAAAGTGATTTAATTGTAAATAATAATTATTAATTTTGGTTTAATTTATTTAAATGTTACCAAAAAATTGAGTCTGTTCATTAAAAATAATAACTTTGTCAGAGGATTCTTGAAAAAACTTGAAGGTCCTTTAGCTTTTATACCATGTCTTAATCCAAAAAAAGGCTGTCTAAGGATTGACGTATGTGTAATTCATCTTATCTGGGAAAAACTCGGAGAAAGAATGAAAGAGTTTCTTAATACAATTACCTTAAAGGACATTATAGAACTTAACCATAGGGAGGTAGAAATGAAAGCTTAAATTTGTAGAAAATGTTCAAGCAAATGTTTCTACGGATATAGTTCATCTTATGTGTCCGATGCATTTACTAAAGCTTCAAGAATTAATTAAAAAGGTGGAGCCGGGACAAATAATAGAGATAGTTACAGACTATGATGGCTCTGTTGAAGACATTCCTGCCTGCGGTGAGAAAACAGGTAATGAATTTATAGGAGTTGAAGATGATTTAGATTTTTTCAAGTTTTATATAAGGAGGTTTTGATGAAAGTTATTGATCCAGTATGTAAGATGTTGATAGAGGATAAAGATGCTGCTGAAACAAGTATTTATAAGGGTATAACTTATTATTTCTGTTCAAAACATTGTAAAGAAAAATTTGACAAAAACCCTGAAATTTATCTTACTGAAGAACCTTCAACATCTTTGACAAAAGAAATAACTTTTAAATCTTCCATACACCGTGAAGATCACAAACATTGCCCAAAATGTGGACATGCATCTAAACCAATTACTCCTGCTGGAAGTCAGGCAAAAGTTGAATGGACATGTCCAATGCATCCTGAAATTATTCGTGATGCACCCGGGATTTGTCCTATCTGCGGAATGGCACTTGAACCAAAAACAGTTTCAGTGGATGAAAAAGAAAATCCTGAATTAATTGATATGAGAAGACGATTCTGGATTAGCTTTGTTTTAACAATACCACTTATTCTGGTCACAATGGGTCCTGTAATCAGTATGCCATTAAAAAAATTTTTTCCTCATGAACTTATGAAGTGGCTTGAATTTATTGTCGCAACTCCAGTTGTCCTGTGGGGTGGATTACCATTCTTTGTTCGTTTCTGGCAATCCATCTCAAGCAGAAACCTAAATATGTTTACATTGATAGGTCTTGGTGTTGGAGTAGCCTATGGATATAGCGTTGTTGCCACATTCATGCCAGAGATATTCCCCCCTTCCTTCAGAAAAAATGGAGAAGTACCTGTTTATTTTGAGGCAGCAGCAGTTATTGTGTCTTGGTCAGGTGCTTGAATTAAAGGCAAGAAGTAAAACAGCAGCTGCCATAAAGGCACTTCTTGGACTTGCTCCAAAAACTGCCAGGATAATAAAAGATGGTATTGAAGAAGATATCCCTGTGGATCATGTAAAAATAGGAGATTTAATTCGCATTCGTCCGGGAGAAAAGATACCTGTTGATGGAATTGTAATTGAAGGAAAAAGTTATGTTGATGAATCAATGATTACAGGAGAATCAATACCTGTATATAAAGAAAAAGGAGACCGTGTAATTGCTGCAACTGTAAATGGAACAGGTATGCTTATAATTAAAGCAGAAAAAGTTGGAGCTGATACTTTACTTTCACAGATTGTTCGAATGGTTTCTGAAGCGCAGAGAAGTCGAGCACCTGTGCAAAAACTTGCAGACATTGTGGCAGCATATTTTGTTCAGATAGTTGTAGCAGTGGCAATCATTACATTTATTGTTTGGGCATGGCTTGGTCCTGAACCCAAAATGACACATGCAATTATCAATGCAGTGGCAGTCTTAATTATTGCCTGTCCTTGTGCTCTTGGACTTGCCACACCTGTATCAATAATGGTTGCTATGGGAAAAGGTGCAACAATGGGAGTGCTATTTAAAAACGCAGAAGCAATTGAGCTAATGAAAAAGGTTGACACTGTTGTGGTTGACAAGACAGGTACACTCACAGTTGGGAAACCAGAGCTTGTGGAGATAGTTCCTGTTCAGGGTTTTAAAGAAGATGAAATACTCTACTTTGCTGCAAGCCTTGAAAGGAGTAGTGAACATCCTTTTGCTTCAGCAATTGTCAGGGCTGCTCAGGAAAGAAATATAAAACTTACTGATGTGATGGATTTTGAATCTATAACAGGCAAAGGATTAATCGGAAGAATTGATGGTTACAGAATTATTGTTGGTAATCATAAACTCCTTGATGACCTTGGTATTGACTTTTCTGAACTTTCAAAGAAAGCAGATAGCCTTCGTGCTGAAGGTGCAACTGTAATTTATGTTGCTATAGATGAGAAAGTAATGGGAGTTCTTGCAGTGGCAGATTCAATAAAACAGACCACTGCTCAGGCAATTGATGCCCTTCATAAAGAAGGTATTCGCATATTTATGGTAACAGGAGACAATAAAATAACTGCACAGGCAGTGGCAAAGAAACTTAACATTGACGAAGTAATTGCAGAGGTATTACCTGCAGAAAAGGCTCAGATTGTGAAAAAACTGCAGCAAGAAGGAAGAATAGTTGCAATGGCAGGAGATGGTATAAATGACGCACCAGCTCTTGCACAGGCAGATGTTGGTATTGCCATGGGAACAGGCACAGATGTAGCAATGCAAAGCGCTGATGTGACTCTTGTAAAAGGTGATTTAATGGGAATTGTTCGAGCAAGGCGACTTAGCAGAGCAACAATGCGCAACATAAAACAAAATCTCTTTTGGGCATTCATATATAACACCATTGGAGTGCCTATTGCAGCTGGAGTTCTCTATCCATTTTTTGGCATTCTTCTAAGTCCCGTATTGGCAGCAGCTGCCATGAGTTTCAGTTCTGTATCAGTTGTTGGAAATGCTTTGAGGCTTAAGAAATTAAAGATTTAATGAAGGGCATTTAAGGTTTGAAAAAGTAATATGCTTAAAAAACTACTACATCTATAGCACCAAGAGCCTATGCTATTGCTGATAGAATAAGAAAAAAGGGCATTACTGTTATTCTTGGTGGTGTGCATCCGACATTGATCCCCTTGCGATTCTAAAAGGCTGATTCATACGGACTGGAGTAAATATGATGCCCACTATGTAGTCTTTAAATCTTTAAAAATGAGTCCAGAGGATGGGAGCATTGAGTAAGGCAAAGAGTATCTAAAATCGAGTGTAAGGATAAATTGACAATTAAAAATTTATTTGTTAATATTGAGTATAAAAAAATAATATTAAAATGGGAGGTCATTATGTCCTATGAGGCAAAGGATTATTCAAAATTAATTGGCATGCAGGGTTTTAGTGAAATACTTCTCAAAAATCATTTCACCTTGTATCAGGGTTATGTAACAAATACAAACAAAGTTATTGATACTCTCAAAGCAATGCTAAATGATGGTAAAACAACAACACCAGAGTATGCAGAACTCAAAAGAAGGCTTGGATGGGAGTGGAATGGAGCAAGGCTTCATGAGCTTTATTTTGAAAATCTCGGTGGAGACGGTGTATTACCTCAGAATGGCAAGTTGGCAAAACTTATAAATGAAAACTTTGGCAGCTTTGAAAACTGGCTTAAAGACTTCAAAGCAACAGGAACAATGCGTGGAATTGGATGGGTAGTTCTGTATCAGGATACTTTAACAGGGAAATTATTTAATTTCTGGATTAATGAGCACGATACAGGACATCCATCAGGTTGCAATCCTCTTCTTATTATGGATGTTTTTGAACATGCTTTTATGATTGACTATGGTCTTAAGCGCGCAGAGTATATTGAAGCGTTCTTTAAAAATATTAACTGGCAGGAAGTAGAAAAAAGAATAAAATAGGAGGAGATTATGGCTTACACAATTGATGATTTAAAGAATAAAATTCTTGAGATGTATTCTGAAGTAAATGAACACGGTTTCAATGTCAATATTTACTATAGTGAAGAAAAACAGGCTTACATAATCAGATTCCAGAAAGGCACTTCTGAACTATAACCCATCTTGATAAACAGGATGCCGATGACTGTATGAATAATGTAAAGTGCGTTTATCTTGGAGTTCCGATAGGTCAGTTTATCAAGAATTTTACAGAAATTGCAGGACTTCCAAAACCTGAAAACACATTAATAAATATTGTTAAATATGGTGTAACTCCAACATGATGGATTACACCATAAAAATAGGTGGAGAAGCAGGGCAGGGTATCCAGACAGTGGGGGATACCCTGTCCCATATATTTGCTCATGCAGGTTATCATGTATTCACCCATCAGGACTATGAATCCCGCATAAGAGGCGGACATAATTTTTATCAGATTAGAATCTCCGATAAACCTGTAACAGCTTCCAGAAGCAAGGTTGATATAATTGTTGCCCTTGATAAAGAAAGCATCATAGAGCATGAAAAGGAACTAAGTCCACAGGCACATGTTCTTTATGACTCCACTTTTATCAAGAAAAAGTATGATAAACCCAATTTTTTAGATTTTCCTCTTTTTGAGCTTGCCCAAACTCATGGCGGAAGCAAGATCATGGCAAACACTGTAGCAGTAGGTGCTGTTATTGGTATGCTTGGTATGAATCCTGAAATTATGTATGAGATTGTAAAGAAAACTTTTAAGAAAAAGGGACAGCAGTTTAATCCTTTAACAATGGCAATTGCTTTAAACTGTAGCTTCGTTGCAAGAGCCTTTGCAGGAGACATAGATCATCTGAAATACATAATAAAAGAAGCGGTCAATCATAAAGGCTTTGCAGTTGTTGATATTCTTCAGCCCTGTGTGAGCTTTAATAAAATTAATACCTTTGAATGGTATCGTCAGAGAATATATAAACTTGAAAAGGACTATGATCCAACTGATAGAATAAGAGCCTTTGAAAAATCCCTTGAATGGGGTGATCGTATTCCCTTAGGCGTTATTTATAAAACAGAAAGACTTACAACAATGCTTCCTGTAAAAATTGGTTTTTTCATAGAATAACAAAGCTCATGCAAATACTTTACTTATTCCGCACTTCTCACCTATGGCGATTGCTTCAGACAGGGTTGCCATAAAAGAACCAAGAATTCTAAAACTTACAAATACTTAAAAATCAATGCACTGAACATGATCTTGTTTTCAATTATCTTCATCCTAAGGAAAAGACATTGCTCATGTTCTGGATAACTTAGGAGTTAAATTTCTCTGGCAAATCCTTTGCGGAGTTTACCATGAGCGTAGCCGAAGGGCTCAGTACATATGCCACCGTGATGACACTCTATACAGTCATTCCGAACTGAGAGAGGAATCTACATTTTAACAATAAAAAAAAGCTTCAAAACTGTTAACTTTCTCTAATTGGATGACTGTATCTCTTTAAACTCTACTTCCTCTGGATATCCATATACCTCTATGCCAGAGCTTAAGGCAAACTCTTTCGCTGCATTATCTATCATAGGTGAAATCAATAGCTTTCTGCTTAACTTTACCCCTTCCTTTTGCTCGTAAAATCTTACTTTCCTTAAAAATGTGGCTACATCACCTTTGCTTATGGATGACTTTATCTCTGCCACTATTACCTCTCCATCTTTCACTATAAGGTCAAGCTCTATCTGGTCTGGCCTTCCAAAAACCATTCCTTCCTCATCTTTTGCTAAATACTTTTGCACTTTTACAGGAAAGCTTTCCTCAAGTATTCCTTTTATTGCATCTCTAAATGAAGCTTCTGCCCTAAATCCCCATCTTGCACCAAGTGCACCTATGGTGGTGTCATGCTTTCTGTGAAGAAGCTTTATTTCTTCAAGTATAGAATTTATAACTTTCTGATTCTCCTCCCAGCGTTTGTTCCATTCAGCCTGGGTTTGTTCAAATCTCTTGTTCCATTCAGCCCATTTTTTTTCATTTTCTTCCCACTTTTTATTCCATTCAGCCTGGGTTTGTTCAAATCTCTTGTTCCATTCAGCCCATTTTTTTTCATTTTCTTCCCACTTTTTGTTCCATTCAGCCTGGGTTTGTTCAAATCTCTTGTTCCATTCAGCCCATTTTTTTTCATTTTCTTCCCACTTTTTATTCCATTCAGCCTGGGTTTGTTCAAATCTCTTGTTCCATTCCTGTCTTTGTTCCTGCAATTCTTTTAGCAGTTTTTCAAATCTGTCCTCAGTCTGCTTTTTGTCAGCAAACTTCTCTTTAAAAAGTGATGATATATACTCCCTTGTTAGAGCATCCCTCTTAAGTAGTTTAGGAAGCTCTGTAATAATTATCCTCTTTATTTCCTCTTTTGTAAGCTTTGTTTGCATAATTAATACTTACTTATTCAATGGTAATTTGTCAATTGGTTATGTTTAATGTGAATTTTAAATTTTTTAGCAATATTTTAATATAGTAACCACAGAGGATGCATTAAACATTGAAAAAGAGGTATCTCAGCTGAAAAAACGACGTTTATAAGCGATAAACTATCGGATGCTGAGAGAAACCTTTCTTCTTTAACCTGGTTTATGTTTACTAAAGTAGCTTCAGTTTTGATACAGGATGTTTTAATTTTATTAAGGACAAGGAATATCATAGAGTATAATATGGTGGAGGCGGCGGGAATCGAACCCGCGTCCGAAGGTGCTACTGCTAAGCATCTACATGCTTAGTGGAAGTTTTAAGTTCCAGCTAAAGGCACGCCCTTCCACAGGCTTACCCATAGCCTACAACCCTTAAATTTTCTCTTAAGTGTCGGGTTAAACACTTAAGAGTAGCTCTGATTTATGACACCTTTCCCGAGCCTCAGAGCAGAACTCAGGAAGGCGGCTGCTTTTAATTAAGCAGCAAGTGCCAATTCTGTGTTGGCAGTTGTGTTTTTCCTACCTGTTTTACGTGGTGGCAGGAACCACGGCATGCAGCTTAGCCCTCACTACCTCCGTCGAGTCCTTTCGCCCCCTTGTTAAAGATCATTTATTTTTAAGAGTACGTTCAATTTCTCTTTGAGCTTCTTTTTTCTTAATTATATCTCTTTTTTCATATTTTTTTCTACCTCTTGCAAGGGCTATTTCAACCTTTACATAGGGACCTTTGAAGTATATCTTTAATGGGATAAGAGTGTAACCACGTTGCTGGATTTTGCCTCTCAGTCTTTCAATCTCTTTTTTATGAAGCAGTAATTTTCTCGTTCTCAACGGATCATGATTGTAAATGTTGCCATGACTGTAAGGACTTATGTGACAGTTAAGGAGCCAGGCTTCACCATCTTTTATAATTACATAACTATCTTTAAGATTTGCTTTTCCCTGTCTTAAAGACTTTACCTCAGTTCCTGTAAGAACAATTCCAGCTTCAATTGTTTCATCAATAAAATAGTCAGCATAGGCTTTTTTATTCTGGCAGACGATTTTTATTGACATTTTTAGTTAGCTCTGCTTACAGCAGAGGATTTCTTCTTCAGGCGATTACTTTACTCGCCTCAAGGATACATTTTTCAGTAACAACTCCATCAGGTGTAAATATCTGGAATTTACTGTTTTCAATATATTCAGAAACCTTCAGAGCATGTAGTATCTCAACAAGTATTTTCTGAATTTTTTCTATAGGCAAATCTTTAAACTCTATTTCAACAATGGCTTTCATAAAAACATATTATACCAGAAATTTACCTTTTTCTAAAATTTTTATTTTTTGTCCTTTTTCGTCAATGGTATATAAAGTGGGATTGAAAAATATAAAATCCTGATGGAATGGCGTTCTAATCTTGCCACCAAAGGATGAATTGTCACCCAAGGCAATATGCACTGTGCCAAGAATTTTTTCTGACTCAAGAATGTTGTCAGGCTTGCTTGCTCTGTCATTAATGCCTATGCCAAGCTCTGCTATATTTTTATTCTCAACTTTATTTAATTTTTCTTCAAGTTCTCTCTTGTAAGGCTCATTTCCTTCTATGGAAACAACTTTACCTTGCTTAACATTTAAAATCAAAGGTAAATTGAGCTTCCTTGTAGGTGCCCATTCTATTACGAGTTTTCCTTCTGCTGAGCCTTCCAGAGGTGCAAAAAATACTTCTCCAGCAGGTAAATTTCCAAAGGAACCTTTTCTGCTCAAGATTCCTGAATCAATATGAACTTTTCTTTTTCCTTTAAATAATACAATTTCTGTTCCATTTGGTGTTTCTAAATATAATTTCGAAATGCTGTCAAGAAGTTTTTTTATTGCAATCCCTCTTTTATTGAGTTTTATCCAGTCTGCGCACATGGCTCCATCAAGCATTGAGGGATCAAAAAGTGGCATACTCGCATATCTTGCACCGCATAGCTTTGTAAGAAAGTCTCTAAAATTTGTATGACTTGTAGAAAAGTTAGCAATAGCTATTACAGCATTAACAGCTTCACTGCAAAATTGTCTTATTATTTGTCTTGCTTGAAAAAGTTCTTTTTTTGAAATATTTTTGCTGAGAAGTTTTTCAAAGAGATTAGTTTTTTTAAGGCTATCTATAGCTTTGTTCCCAAAAGCAAGCCTCCATAACTGTTCTGGTGGCTCAGTTCCATGACTGCCTAAGGATGGATATTCTGCATAGATAATTTTTTTTGCAAAGTTTTTGCCAATTTTTTCAAGATGTTTTGCTATTTCTTTTAAAGTTTCTCTTCTTTTAATTTCATTCTCAGGAAGAACTTCATCTGCTCTTATAGTATCAGTAAAAATCAAAACTCGTTCATGTTTTTTTACTTTAAGATTTATCTTGTAAATGTTTATAAGAGGCTGTGTATTCATGAAAAAAGCTCAATCTGGCTTAATTTCTTAGATTCAAACTCAATAGGATATTTGCAATTAAAACATGCCATACAGTAAAACTCTGAATTGGGAATAATTTTTTTTAATCCTTCAAGGCTCAGATAACCAAGGGAGTCTGCAGTAATGTATTTTCTTATCTCTTCAATTTTATGGGATGAAGCAATTAGTTCCTGCCTTGTTGGTGTATCAATTCCATAAAAACAGGGTCCTACAGTAGGAGGTGAGCTTATTCTCATATGAACTTCCTTTGCTCCACCAAGTTCTTTTATCATTTTTACAATCTTTTTTGAAGTTGTGCCTCTTACAATTGAGTCATCAATTACAACAACTCTTTTACCCTGCAAAACTTCTCTTACAGGATTGAGCTTAATTTTAACACCAAAATGTCGGATGCTCTGTTTTGGCTCTATAAATGTTCTTCCCACATAGTGATTTCTGATTAAGCCAAATTCAAAGGGAATTCCACTTTGCTCAGCATATCCCAGCGCGGCAGGAACTCCAGAGTCTGGGACCGGAATAACTATATCAGCCTCAACAGGGTTTTCTCTCGCAAGTTGTCTGCCAAGCTCTTTTCTTACTGTGTTTACGCAGATATGGTCAAATATATAGCTGTCAGGTCTTGCAAAGTAAATAAATTCAAATACACAGTGAGCTTTTGGAGCAGAATTAAATATTTTTAAGGATTTCACTCCTTCTTCACTTATTATCAGCATTTCTCCAGGTTCAATGTCTCTTATATATGTGGCACCAATTAAATCAAAGGCACATGTCTCTGAAGCTATTACATAGGCATCTCTAAGCTGTCCCAATGACAGGGGTCTAATTCCATAGGGATCTCTGATAGCAATTAGTTCTTTTTCGTTCATCAGAAGCAATGAAAAAGCGCCTCTTACCTGTCTTACAGCATTTGCAATTCTTTCGTGCACTTCGCCATCCTTTGCTCTCGCAATAAGATGCAAAATTATCTCACTATCCGAGGTGGTTTGAAATATTGCACCATCCTTTTCAAGTTTGCTTTTTAATTTATCTATATCCACAAGATTTCCATTATGAGCAATTGCAATGCTTCCGAGAGAGTAGGTTGCCATCAATGGTTGAACATTTTCTATTGTGCTTGAACCTGTTGTTGAATATCTATTATGTCCTATTGAAATATGTCCTGGAAGATTTTTTAAAACTTTTTCATTAAATATTTCAGCAACAAGTCCGAGAGATTTTTCAAGATAAAGCTTTGTTCCATCGGATGAGCAAATTCCAGCACCTTCCTGTCCCCGATGCTGAAGAGCATAAAGACCCAAATAGGTAAGATTGGCAGCTTCAGGATGACCGAAGATACCAAAAACTCCACATTCTTCATGGATTTCATAAAAAAGGTTGCTTTTGTTCATCTTTATGTAAGGTCTTTCTTAATTTTAACACAGGAGTGCTTCTGATTACTATAAAATTTTGATATAATTAAAATGTAAATGAAGCCAGTTGTGGACAAAGATTTTGATAAAATCACTGCTATTTTTTCCTCTTATCCCGGAGTCTTAAAAAATACTATTGCCCTGATTGAAAAACTGAAATATTCTCCTTACACATCAGAGATAGCTCAGGAAATAGAAAGTCATTATGTAAAATATGCAAGTTATTATTTTAAGGATCCTCAGGGACAAGAGGCAACCTCTGCCTTAATTCACTATCTCATTGAAGGCTTTCAACAGACTGAGGAAAAACAGGCATTTTTAAAGAGCATTTTTAAAATTATCCTGAAACTTTTTGAAGAAGGTAAAGCTAATGAAAATTATTTCTATGTAAACACTATTTCAGAGGTTTTTGAATATTTTTATGCAATCCCTCTTGACCGCTACATCTGCCAGCTTGGAGTGCTGAAAAACATAGGAAGAGAAATTATAAAAAAAGGAATTAAAGAGCCTCAACTGATAAATTCTTTTGCAGTTTTTTATCAGAAATATCTTTACACATTTTATTCATTCTTTCTTTCAATTCCGCCACTTGATGAATATTTAAAAAAATTCTTTCCTCAAGGAATTACCTTCATAAAGCATGTTTATGAAGCTTTACTTAATGAAGTAGAGTCAATGGCTCAAGAAATTTCAAAAACCTATGACATCAATAGACTTATTAGTATTCCTTCTGAGGCGGAATTTTTCAACAAATTGAGAGAATTACCAAAAAATTTCTCTGATTCTGGTGATGCATGGATTAATCTGCAGACTATTGTTTACTATCATTTCTGGATACTGGATACGGAACATTTAAAAGAACTTCATGAGTTTTCTTTAAGAGAAATCGGGCGTATTTTAAAGAATTTTTTATTGCAGTTTAAAAAGATTGATATTAAAAAATTCACGCCTTTTTTAGACGCTGTTTTTTCTAAATTTGATAAATTCTTTTATCTAATGCCTGTATCTGTAATCTTTTGTCTTAATGAGATTGGCAGTGCTGTTTATAAATTGAAAACATCGGAAATCTTAAATTCCTACATAGGGCACTTAATCTCCTTAGGTTTTTATACTCCTCAGTTTAAAGGATTTTATAAAGATTACACAATAAATGTTAATCAATATCATGTAAGTAACCTCAGGTTATATTTTGATTTGATTTCAAAAAATCCTTCAGAGTCAAAGGAACTTATTGCAGCACTAAGTATTTATCTATTTTTTGGCGGTATTCATATAAAGGATACTGATCTTTTCCAGAGAGATATAACAAAGCTTCTTAATTCTGATATTTCTCAAGTATTTTACCTTGTAAAGCCACTTCTCAGAAAAATCCCTGTTTACTTTAATGAAATAAATGCAGAAGGTCAATTAAGAACAGTTTCAACTGAGGTTGATGAAATCTTTAAGAGAAAAGACCCTCTTATGCATTTTATAAGAAAACAGATTCATGTAGAAAGCAGCCCCCTTTTGCTTGAGCTACTGGAAAAAACAATACAATTCTGGATTACTGCTGATAGAAAAATTCTCACCCCTTATGTCTCTGAAGAAATTTTGAAAGATCTTAATTTGATAGAGGAACATTTAAAGGAGCTTCAGTATTTATTTAAAAAGCTCGTGCAGGATTCCACCTTAGAGAGAATTCTTTTCACTCAATTAAATATGCTGGTAAGTAAGGTTGAATCCTTTCCTGTCAGCAAGACTGTTAAAAACAAGGCAATATTAACAATAAGGCTCTATCAACTACTTCATGCAAAATATAAAACAGAACTTGTTGAGATTGAAAGCTTTTTAAAAGAGGCTTTTTATTATGGTTTGCCTGATGCAAGTTTTTTAATTGATGTTTTACGAGACAGTTCCTTATCCAGAAAGGTTGACTCCCTTGTAACATATCTTGAGAGTCTTAAAAATATCATACTTTCACAGGAAAAATACGAAGCTATTGAAGATATAACACATAAAAGACATATTGTCGCTGGAATCCCATCTGTTTCAGGAAGATATAGTGAGAGAAAATTTAATGCTCTTTCTTTTTTCCTGAGATTAGAAAGCTTGCTTAACAGTCTTCTTGATGAAATTGAACAATCCATAGACCTGAGTTTCATTACACGGGCAACCCTTTTCAGGATAGAGAAGTATCTTAAACTTTTTGGCAGAATTCTTGAACTCAATGGAATTTTCTCGCAGAAATACATTAATACTCTATCAATGCTTTCTGTTGCTCTTGAAATAAGAAGATTTACATTCTCACAGTACATGGATATTTTCAGAACTCTTGCAGAATCTGTAAGTGACATTGTAAATACATACTGCATGGCACCTTATAAAAAATGGCTAAAAAAAATAATAATGAAATTTTCAAATAATATGGAAGACACAGAACTAAAAGACTTTGAACTTGTCAATGCTCTCTCAGAAAAATTCTTAAGAGAGATGGTTATGCAGTATCCTGGATTAAGTCAGCTTGACAGATTAATAAGTAGAATTATCAAGGCTTCCTATAATCAGGCAGAAAAGTTAACTTACAGAGACCTTGACCTTTTAATGACATATGATCCGAAAAAAATTTTGTGTGATATCTATCATCCAAGAGAAGAAATCAACGATAGGATTCATCTTGGGAATAAAGGGCATAATTTAATCAGGCTTACAAATAAAGGAATCTCTGTCCCTCCAGGATTTATTTTGACAACAGAGGTCTTCCGTTGCAGAGAAGCAATAAATAATTTTGAACCTGTTAAAGAACATTTGACAAGGGAAATTCATTCAGCCATGAAAAGGCTTGAATTGTTTACAAAGAAAACCTTTGGAGATTCAGCAAATCCTTTACTGGTTTCTGTAAGAAGTGGTGGGGCTATATCAATGCCTGGAATGATGAATTCTTTTTTAAATGTGGGAATAAATGAAAAAATCATAGAAGGACTTATAAAACACACAGGCAAGCCCTGGTTTGTCTGGGATAGTTACAGAAGATTTTTACAGTGCTGGGGAATGTCTTTTGGACTGGATAGAGATGATTTTGACAATATTATCAATGATTTTAAAAAGAAATACAAAGCAGAATTTAAGATTCAGTTTACACCTTCACAGATGAAAGAAGTGGCAATGGCATACAAAGAGTTTATCTTATCAAGAGGTATTTACATAGAAGAAGATCCATGGAGACAACTGGAAATAGCAATTTCACAGGTTTTTAATTCCTGGTATTCAGACAAGGCAAAGGCTTACAGAGAAATTCTTGGAATTTCTGAAGACTGGGGCACAGCTGCCATTGTTCAGAAGATGGTATTTGGAAATCTTGATACAAATTCTGGCTCTGGTGTTTTATTCACACGAAATCCTAAGGAATCCACAGATACGCTCATATTATGGGGTGATTATACTCCAGGAGCTCAGGGTGAAGACATTGTTTCTGGACTGGTAAAAACTTATCCTATTTCAGTGCAGCAGAAAATTATTGAGGGAAGAGAAACTGAAAAATCCCTTGAAGAAGCTTTCCCTGAAATTTATGAATCTCTGCAGGAAATCGCTGAAAAGTTGATTTACAAAGAAAGATGGGATCATCAGGAAATTGAGTTTACCTTTGAAGGAAGAGGTAAAAATGACCTGTATATTCTTCAGACAAGGGAAATGAGTTATGCCAGAAGACAGCTGATGACAGTTTTTATTCCAGGAGAATCTTTAAATGAAAGTAAGCTTGGCACAGGCATTGGTGTAAGCGGTGGAGCTCTTTCTGGCAGGATTGTTTTTGATATTGAAGACATAAAAGAATTTAAACAAAAAGAACCAGAAACACCACTTATACTTGTTCGAGCCGATACTGTTCCTGATGATATTGTTCACATTGCCTCAGCAGATGGAATACTTACAGCAAGAGGAGGCTCTACATCACATGCATCCATAATTGCCACAAAACTTGGTAAAACCTGTGTGGTTGGTTTTTCAAGGATGATTGTTTATCAAAATGAGAAAAAATGTAGAATTGGTAAAAAGATACTTAAAAAAGGGGATTTCATAAGCATTGATGGCAGAAATGGGTTGGTGTATTTTGGAAAGCATCCAAGACAAACAATTTATCTTTCTACAGAGTATTTTTAAAACTAAAAAGGAGGTTTAAAAATGATTTTGGGGATTAATGGTTTGGGAAGAATTGGTAAGCTTACTTTATGGCATCATGTGGGAAGAAAACATTTTTCTCAGATTGTCGTTAATCTTGGTAGAAAAGTTGGTCAATCTTTAAAAGATGTTGCTTTTTATATTGAGCATGACTCCACCTATGGCAGGCTTCATAATTATCTTTACGGTTATCGTTCAAAATCAGTTATAGAAAAAATTGATGAAGCAAATTCTACAATTGTTATTGACGGAATCCCGGTAAAAGTTCTTACTGAAAATAGAAATCCTAAAGACATTGGATGGGAAAAGCACGGAGTAAGACTTGTTGTTGACACAACAGGAAAATTCCTTGATCCCACATTGCCCTCTGATGCAAAAGATGGCTCAGTAAGAGGACATCTTGAATCAGGAGCCTACAAAGTACTGGTTAGCGCTCCTTTTAAAATCAAAGACAAAGCCAAGGACATTCCAGAAGACTCTGTTACAGTAATAATGGGAATTAATGAAGAGATGTATGATAGTAAAAAACACATTATTATTTCAGGTGCATCATGCACTACCACCTGTTTAGCCCATATGATGAAACCTCTTCTTGATTATTTCGGAGCTGAAAGAATCCTCAGTGTTTCAATGGCAACTGTTCATGCAGTAACAGCCTCTCAACAGGTTCTTGACAGAGTTCCAAAAACAGATGCGAAGGATTTAAGAAAGATTCGTTCTGCAATGAACAACATAATTCTTACAAGCACAGGAGCAGCAAAAACTCTTGCACTTGTTTTACCAGAAATGAAAAATATAGGATTTATTGCTCAATCTGTAAGAGTGCCTGTTGTAACAGGATCATTAATAATACTTGTTGTGGCCTTTAGAGATGAAGAAAGCAATATCATTAATGGAGAACTTATAAATAGCATTTACAGGGAAGCTGCAGAAAGGGAAAAAAGAGGATATCTACTTTTCACAGATGATCAGAAAGTATCTACTGATATAATTGGATTTTTTGGTCCTGCAGCAATAATTGAAGGAAGTGAAACTCACACAAGAACAGCCATGATTACTCTTGATATATCAAAAATATGCGGTATTGGTTCGCCAAAGGTTGATAAATTGCAGATTCCTGTAACTCAGGCAGTAATTTATGGCTGGTATGACAATGAGCTTGGCAGTTACACAAACATGCTTGGTGATCTTACAGTAAAAATTGCTCGAGATGTATATTAAAATTGGAGGATAAAATGATTGCACAATTTAGCATAGTTCCATTAGGAGTTGGAGTAAGTGTTAGTAGTTATGTAGCAAAGGTCATTAAAATTGTTGATGAAAGCGGGCTTCCTTATAAACTTCATGCAATGGGAACAATTGTAGAGGGACAGTGGGATGAAGTAATGGGTCTTATAAAAAAATGTAGAGATGCACTGATGCAGGAAGTGGAAAGAATTGTAATTGATATAAAAATTGATGACAGGAAAGCTGCCAAAGGAAGAATTGAGGCAAAGGTGAGGTCAGTTGAAGAAAAACTTGGCAGACCGGTGAAAAAATGAATATAGAGAAAATTTATGTTGCTATAGATTTTAAACCTGCTACCCCGAGCGTGCTTTCATATGCAGTCTGGCTTAAGGATACTTTTGATTGTGAAAGCATCTGTCTCTTTCATATAATGGAGTATACTCTTACTCCACCTGCATATTTAATGCCTTACATTAGCAGAGAAAGAAAGAAGATTGAAGAGAAACTTAAATCACTGGCTGAAGAGCTTGGTAGATACAGATTAAATGTGGATTTTAAAGTTGCTTTTGGAAGGCTAATTGAAAGCATAAAAGAAGTTATAAAAGATGAAAAAGCTTTTGCAGTAATGGGATTTAAAACACATATCACAAGACCTTCCACTTCTGAAAGAATTCTTAAAGGATTGAAAGTCCCTGTTTTGATTGTGAAGGCAGAGGAGTTTAAAGAGATCAGTCCTGAGGCTATAAAAATAAAAAAAATTCTATGCCCTTTAGATTTTTCTACTTATTCATTAAAAGCTTTAGAGATTGCCAGGAAAATAGCAAATAAATGGGGTTCTGAATTAAAGATTTTACATGTTGTGCCAGAGCAGAAGATAAAAGGGATTATTGAAGAACCTTTAGAGATAGAAAAATATATCGAATATCTAAAACAACAAGCTCGTGAGGAGATTCAAAAAATAAACAAAAGCCTGAATTATGAGGTTGTCTCAGGCAATCCGGCGGAAGAAATCCTAAAAAAAATAAAGGACATAGATCTGGTGGTAATTGGTTCTAAAGGAAGGTCCTACACAGAGTCGGTAATAATTGGAAGTGTTGCTGAAAGTATTATAAAAAATTCTGTAAAACCTGTTTTGATTGTTTCTTAAATTTGTTTTATAATGCTATTATGATTGGTAAAGTTGTTTCAATAAACATAAGCAAAAACAAAGGAACAACAAAAAAATCTGTTTCAGAGGCAATTGTTATTGAAAACTCTGGAATTGAAGGAGATGCGCATGCAGGCTCCCACTGGCACAGGCAAATTAGTCTTCTATCCGTTGAAAGTATTGAGAAAATGAGGGCAAAAGGTTTAAATCTCAATTATGGAGATTTTGCAGAAAACATTACCACTGAAGGAGTTGATTTAATAAGCCTTCCTATAGGAACAAAGATAAAGATCGGAGAATGTATCCTTGAGATTACTCAGCACGGTAAAAGCTGTCATAGTAAATGTGAGATTTTTAAAACTGTTGGTGACTGCATTATGCCAAAAGAAGGAGTTTTTGCAAGGGTTTTAAAAGGAGGAAAAATTAAAGTTGGAGATGAGATATTAAAGCTATGAAGTACAAAGTTGCCATAATTACTGTTTCTGATAAAGGCTCAAAAGGTGAAAGACAAGACATGAGCGGAAAAGTTATTGAGGAGATGGTTCATTCATGGGCAGATGTTGTTTTTTACAAAATAGTTCCTGATGAAAAGGAAGAAATAAAAAAGGCAATTCTTGAAGCAACAACTCAGGCAGATTTAGTTTTCACAAATGGTGGAACAGGGCTTCACCCAAGAGATGTAACCCCTGATGCAACCCGTGAAATTATTGAAAAGGAGGTTCCTGGAATTGCAGAGGCTATGAGATGGGAAGGATACAAGAAAACAAAGACTGCAATCCTTTCAAGAGCAATTGCAGGTATAAGAGAAAAAACCTTAATAATAAATCTTCCTGGAAGCCCGAAAGCTGTAAAAGAATCCCTGCAGACAATAATGGATGCACTTGCCCATGCAATTGACAAACTCAAGGGAGACCCTTCTGAGTGCGGTAGATGAATGAGATAACACTGATTGCAGCTTTTGCAGGTGGATTTTTAAGCTTTTTTTCTCCATGTATTTTGCCTTTACTCCCTGTATACATTTCACTATTTTCAGGACTCTCAATAACTGAAATATCTCAGGGTAGTTCTAAACTCCGTATTTTATTTCACACTCTTTTATTTATTGCCGGTTTTTCCACTGTATATCTTGCTCTTGGTGCTGGAAGTTCTCTTATCGGAAGTCTTTTTTTTGACTATCAATATTATTTGAAAATTATTGGTGGAGTTTTTCTTATTCTGTTTGGTTTTTTACTTTTAGGACTCATAAGATCAGGAATTTTTTTAAGAGAATTCAGATTAAATCTGAAAATTCAAAAATTTGGTAGCCCATTGGGAGCCTTTCTTATAGGTTTGGGTTTTGCAGCAGGATGGTCACCCTGCATAGGACCTTTGCTTGGAAGTATTTTAATCTATTCAGGCATGAGTGGCAGCGTTATTACAGGATTAAAGATGCTTGGAGCATACTCACTTGGTATAGCAATTCCTTTTTTAGTATTATCTTTATTAATCAATGCCCTGATGCAATATTTGAAAAGATTTATGAAATTTTTTAAATGGATGAATTATGCCATTGGCTTTATTCTAATTTTTTTAGGCTTATTCATGATTTTTCAGTAAAATGTTTGAATTTTTAGCATTTTTCTCTATATAATAACCAAAAAAACTGGGGAGGAAGAGGCATGCTATCGAATTATGATCCAGGCGAAATAGAGACAAAATGGCAAAAAATATGGCTTGAACAAAAAATTTTTGAAGTAAATGAAGAAAAATCAAAACCAAAATTTTATTGTCTTGAGATGTTTCCCTATCCAAGTGGAAGAATTCATATGGGTCATGTCCGGAACTATGCAATTGGTGATGTTATTGCAAGATACAAAAGGATGAAAGGCTTCAGCGTGCTTCATCCAATGGGATGGGATGCCTTTGGCCTTCCTGCAGAAAATGCTGCCATAAAGCACGGAGTACATCCTGCAAAATGGACTTACGAAAACATTGATTACATGAAAAGTCAGCTTATAAAACTTGGCTTGAGCTATGACTGGAGGCGTGAAGTTACCACATGCACTCCTGAATACTATAGATGGAATCAATGGATATTTCTCAAGCTTTACGAAAAAGGGCTTGCATACAGAAAATCATCCTTTGTCAACTGGTGTCCTTCCTGTGCCACAGTGCTTGCCAATGAGCAGGTAATTGATGGAACCTGCTGGAGATGTGAGTCTCAGGTTGAACAGAAGGAGCTTGAGCAGTGGTTTTTAAGAATTACTGCCTATGCAGAAGAACTGCTTCAGGATTGTGATAAACTTACTGGATGGCCTGAAAAGGTTCTTACAATGCAGCGTAACTGGATTGGGAAAAGTGAAGGTGTTGAAGTTGATTTTCCAATTGATGGAATGAATGATGCATTAAGAATTTTTACAACCCGTCCTGATACAATATTCGGTGTAACATTCATGTGTATATCACCAGAGCATCCCTTTGCAGAGAGGCTCTGCGAGGACAGGGAAGCTTTAAAGAGAATAAGAAGGCTTCAGCGTGAGCCTGAGATTAAAGAAGGTTTATTCACTGGAAAATATGCAATAAATCCCCTTAACGGAGAAAAAGTTCCCATATGGATTGCCAACTTTGTTTTGATGGAATACGGAACAGGAGCAATAATGAGCGTTCCAGCCCACGACCAGAGGGATTTTGAATTTGCTGTAAGATACGGGCTTCCTATAAAAGTCGTCATAAAGCCTGTTGATAAAGATTTGCCTGAGCCTTTAAAAGAGGCATACGAAGAACAAGGAGTTATGGTTAATTCAGGAGCTTTTTCAGGGCTTCCATCAGCAGAGGGTAAAAAAGCAGTTGCAGACTACATTGAGGACAAAGGGCTTGGTAAAAAAACTGTTAATTACAGGCTTCGTGACTGGGGAATCTCGAGGCAGCGTTACTGGGGAACACCAATTCCCATAATCTATTGTGACAACTGTGGCATTGTTCCTGTACCTGAGAAAGACCTTCCAGTGATACTTCCTGAAAATGTGAATCTTACAGGGAAGGGCGAGTCTCCTCTTAAATATGTTGAAGAATTTTATAAAACACGCTGTCCTCGTTGTGGGGGAGATGCTCGCAGAGAAACAGATACAATGGATACCTTTGTTGACTCTTCATGGTATTTTGTCCGATACTGCTCTTTGCAAGATGAGGAGGCTTTTCATAAAGAAAAAATAAAATACTGGATGCCTGTTGATCAGTACATCGGTGGAGTGGAGCATGCTGTGCTACATCTTCTTTATGCGAGATTTTTCACAAAGGTGCTTCGTGATTTAGGAATTGTTCCCTTTGATGAACCATTTCAAAGACTTCTTACACAGGGAATGGTCTGCATGGAAAGTTACCGCTGCCCGGAGCATGACTGGCTTTTTCCAAAGGAAGTAAAAGATGGAAAATGCATCCACTGTGGAAAACATGTGCAAACAGGAAGAGTGGAGAAGATGTCAAAGTCAAAGAAAAACATTGTTGATCCTGATGAGATGATTGAAACTTACGGAACAGATACAGTAAGGGTTTTCACACTCTTTGCAGCACCGCCTGAAAAAGACCTTGAATGGTCTTCCCAGGGCGTTGAAGGTGCACATAGATTTTTAAAGAGAGTATATGCCCTGTTTTATAAAAATCATGGATGGCTTAAAGAGGAGACTCATACTGAAAGCATTGATCCCTTTAGCCTTCAGCCTTCAGCTTTCAGTCTCTTAAGCCTTATTCATCGCACAATAAAGCGTGTTACCCTTGACATAGAAAAGGAATACCAGTTTAACACAGCCATTGCAAGGCTCATGGAGTTTGTTAATGAGGTTTACAACTATGAACCAAAAACTAATGAAGACCGCAAAGTATTTAAATTCGCCCTTAAAAACTTCCTCCTTCTTCTAAGCCCATTTGCACCTCACATTGCTGAGGAACTCTGGCATGAAATGGGAGAAAAAGGTTTTATCCTCAATGAATCATGGCCTTCCTATGATGAAGAGCTTGCAAAAGAGCAAATGATAGAGCTTGTTGTTCAGATAAATGGCAAGGTTCGTTCAAAGATAATGATTCCACAAGGATTAAGTGATGAAGAAGTGGTAAAAATTGCCCTTGATGATGAAAAAGTAAAGCAATGGATAAATGGTAAAGAAATCCTTAAAGTAATCCCTGTAAAAGGCAAGCTGGTCAACATCGTGGTGAAAGGATAGAGTAAACTTATCCTGTCAAGAATCTCTTTGGTAAGCCTCTCTTAGGCACCGAAGAGGTTCTTTTTTATTAAAATGATATAATAAAAAATGTCCCATCCTTTGAAAATTAAAGAATTTAGAGCCTACTGGATAGGTCAGGTCATATCTCTAAGTGGCACATGGATGCAGCATATAGCACAGAGCTGGCTTGTTTATGTTCTTACAAAATCTGCCTTTTATCTTGGTTTGATTTCCTTTCTTGCTTCATTTCCCACACTGCTTTTTACTTTATTTGGAGGTGTGGTAGCTGATAGATATCCACGAAGAAATATTTTAATTGTCACTCAGACTTTTTCAGCTCTGCCTGCTGTGGTAATTGGAGTACTAATTCATTTAAACCTTATAAATATCTGGCATATTGCTATTGCTTCTTTTGTTCTCGGAATAGCTACAGCTTTTGATATGCCAGCAAGGCAGGCTTTTATAACTGAAATAGTCTATCCGGACATGATTACTTCTGCTGTAGCAATGCAGTCAATATCTTTTAATATTGCAAGAATCGTAGGACCAATGCTTGCAGGATTTATTGTAGCTCACTTAAATTTTTACATGTGTTTTTATTTAAATGCATTAAGCTTTCTTCCACTTATTTTTATTCTTTTCAGTATTAAATTAAATTTTTCAACTTCCTCAATCCATGTTTCCTTTAAAGAGAGTTTAAAAGAGGGATTGTATTTTATTCTTAAAAACAGACAAATTTTAAATATAATTTGCTCTGTGGGAATTTTTACATTATTCGGACTTTCTTTTATGACTATACTGCCGATAATAGCTGGAGAGATATTAAAAGTGGAAGCAAAGGGATTTAGTATGATAGTGTCATCCGTTGGCGTAGGTTCGCTTCTGTCAGGTATTTTCATAGCTTTAAGGCGAGACATACCGGAGAAATTGAACCATATTTTCAGAGCTTCTCTTTTGTTTCCAATAGGACTTTTTGGAGTTACCCTCTCTCATAATATTTATTTAACAATTGGATTTGCATTTTTACTTGGCGTTGCTTTTGTTAATTTTTTTACTGTAAGTAACAGTTTTATTCAACATCTAACAGAGCAAAGACTTAGAGGGAGAGTAATGAGCTTTTTTGCCTTTGTTTTTCTTGGATTTACACCTATAGGCAATCTTCTTGTTGGAGCATTAGTTGAAAAATTTGGAGTTAAGACAGTGCTTGAAATTTACTCTTTGATATGCCTCGCAGGAGGAGTTATTTTTCTTAAAATCTTACCAGCTCAATTAAAAAGTTCATGATATAATAAATTTTATGGATCCTTTTGAAATCATAAAAAAATACTACAATCCTCAGAGCATGGCATATAAAATACTCATAAATCATTCAAAAGCAGTTGCAGAAAAGGCTTTAAAAATCGCAGAAAAATTTAATGTAGACAAACAGTTTATTTATGAAGCAGCGATGCTTCATGATATTGGGATTTTTATGACAAATACTCCAAAACTTGACTGTCATGGAAGATTTCCCTATATTGCTCATGGATATCTTGGTCGGGAAATTCTTGAAAAAGAGAGATTTCAAAAGCATGCTCTTGTCTGTGAAAGACATACAGGAGTTGGAATAACAATGGAAGAGATAATCAAAAAAAATCTTCCCCTGCCTCATAGAGACATGGTTCCTGTTACAATGGAAGAAAAAATAATTTCCTATGCAGACAAGTTTTTCTCAAAAGAGTCTGATGGATCTGTAAGAGTAAGAACTGTGGAGGAAATAATAAAAGATCTTTCAAGATATGGTGAGGAAAAGGTAAAAATTTTTAAAGAATGGCTTAATTTGTTCGAGAGAGATGACTAAGCAGCTTCAATATACCCCTATGGGCTATTATGATAAAGCTTGAATTATGGTGGTTACAATAAATAGAAGTAGAAAAATTAGTCCGATAAATGATGTTAATTTCCATCCAATTTTTTTCTCAAGCCATGGAATTAACATGAGAAAGGCTATTAATGTAAAAGGCAGTAAAACTCCACCGATGAAAATTTTATCAGTTGAGAAAAATTTTAACAGATAAAACAGCCAGAGATAATACCACTCAGGACGAGGTTGATAGGCTGCTGTGAAATCAATTTCTCTGCCAATCACAGGAGGAAAAAGGAATGCCAGTATAAGAATTATTTCAAAAGTAATAATTGCAAAGAACAGAATTTCAATAAGATAATCAGGGTAAAATTTCTTTTTCATAAAGGCTTTGATATGCCAAGTTTTTTAATCATATGAAAATGTGCCCATAAAAGAAGAATTATAATCATGGGAAACCACAGCACATGAAAACTGTAAAACCTTGAAAGAGTAGTTGCTGTTACATCATATCCGCCTCTTACAATTAGTAAAAGAGTCTCTCCCACTATTGGTATGCTTCCAATAATGTTTGTTCCTACAACAGTTGCCCAATAGGCTTTCTGATCCCATGGAAGAAGATAACCAGTAAAGCCTTCAAACATCACAATTATGAATATAATAACTCCAACAATCCAGTTTAATTCCCGGGGAGGCCTATAACTCCTGGTAATAAAAACTCTTATTGAGTGAATTATAAGGCTTACAATAAGCACATTAGCAGACCATTTATGAATTCCCCGCATTAGTTTTCCAAGATATACTTCTTCATGAATTTTCTGAATGCTTAAATAAGCTTCTTTTTCAGAAGGAGTATAGTAAAATGATAGAAAAAGCCCGGAGAGCAAACATATTAAAAATGCTGTAAAGGCAATTCCACCAAAACAGTAAAAATAATTAATTCCCTCTGGAATATCTCTTTCAAAAATTTCTCTATGGGCTGATTTTAATCTGAATCTGTCAAGAAACCAATCAACAACTTTCATAGTTTTATCCCTATAAAAATTTTACCGTTTTCCATCTTAATAGGAAGTCTATGAAGAGCATTTTTCGGAGGACCATCAATTACCTTCCCTTCTATATCATATCTACCACCATGGCATGGACATATGAATTCATTTACGGTTCTGTCAAAATTTACAAAACAGCCAAGATGGGTGCATACAGGGCTAATAGCGATAATTGAATTATTTTTATTAACCAGAAATATTTTTATTAACTTTCCTTCCTCCACAGCAATGTCTACTTTTTTTACACCTTCCTTAGGAATTTTATCCTCTGAGATTTCAAAAAAATTGAGAGGTCTATTTTTTGGTTTTTTAGGCTTTAAAAAAATTAAACCAGTAACTGCAAATAAAAGCCCAGCAATTAAAAAAATAAAGTTTATTATCTTTTTTAAAAAAAGCCTTCTTTTTTGGTTATGCAAATTATTATCATTTAAAGCAATTTTTTCCATACCCATATATCCTATTTAAAAAATCTATTGACAAAAAATTTTTTAGCTACTATTATTTATACATAGTATAACAAAAATAAGGGGGTGAAGGTATGACCATTACCCGAAGAGATTTTCTAAAAATTGCAGCTGCAACAGGTGGTGTAGCTGTAGCTGGAACTTCAGTGGTAACTTCTGTTTTAGGTCTTGGTAAAAAGCCTGTCTCATTACCCCAATATGTGCCCACTACATGTGAGATGTGTTTTTGGCGGTGTGGCGTTATTGCAAAGGTTGTGGATGGTAAAGTTGTAAAGCTTGATGGAAATCCGCTTCATCCAAATTCTCGTGGTAAATTATGTGCAAGAGGTCATGGTGGAATAGGCCTTCTTTATGACTCAGACAGATTAAAAACTCCACTTATAAACACAGGCAAAAGAGGAGAGGCAAAGTTTAAAAAAGTTTCATGGGATGAAGCACTTGGATTTGTGGCAGATAAAATGCAGAAAATTAAAGCACAGTATGGAGCAGAATCAATAGCTCTTCTTACACATGGAACAATATCAACCTATTTTATGCATCTTCTTCAGGCTTTTGGTTCGCCAAATTTTGCAATGCCTTCCTTTGCTTTGTGTAGAGGAGCTCGAGGTGTTGCCTTTGAAGTCACCTATGGAGAAGATGTTGGCAATCCTGAAAGACTCGATATTCAAAACAGCAAAGTAGTGGTGCTCATAGGTAGTCATCTCGGAGAAAATGCTCATAACTCTCAGTGTCAGGAATTTGCTGAGGCAGTGGGTGAGGGGGCTACTGTAATAGTTGTAGATCCAAGATTTTCAACTGCTGCTAGTAAGGCAAAATACTGGTTACCAATAAAACCAGCCACTGATCTGGCACTTTTACTTAGCTGGATAAACTTGATAATTCAGGAAGAACTTTATGATAAAGAATATGTAGCAAAATACACTGTAGGTTTTAATGAAGTTGCCCAGGCTGTAAAGGAATATACGCCAGAATGGGCAGAGAAGGAAACGGAGATTCCAGTTAGCTTAATTGTTCAGACAGCAAGAATAATCGGGAAAAATAAACCTCATGTTTTGATACATCCTGGAAGACACACTGCCTGGTATTCAGACAATGTTCAGCGTCAGCGTGCTGTTGCCATATTAACAGCACTTCTTGGAGCCTATGGAAGACCTGGTGGAATATATCTCAGTCCAAAGAAAAAACTTGAACCAGTGTTTCTTTCAGAAAAAGATTATCCAGCACCACAAAAACCAGCAATAAACAAAGGCAATTATCCTTTTGCAGGAGAAGAAGGAGTAACCCATGCAATTGTTAAATCTACATTAACAGAACAACCCTATCCAATAAAAGCTTGGTTTATTACAGGAACAAACATAATGAAAGCAATGCCAAATCAAAGGGATACATTGCAAGCTGTTCAGAAACTTGACCTTCTTGTAGCAGTTGACATGATGCCCTATGATGGAGTAATGCTTGCTGATGTCGTGCTTCCTGAATGCACCTATCTTGAGCGTCACGATGATTTATTCACTGTTAAGGAAAGAGCTTTTGGAGTTTCAATTCGCCAGCCTGTTGTACAGCCAATGTATGATACCAAGCCAGGCTGGTGGATAGCAAAGGAACTCGGTAAAAGACTTGGTCTTGAAGAATACTTCCCATGGAATACCTTTGAAGATTTCTTAAAAATGAAGTGTCAAACCTGGGGGATAGATTATAGTGAGCTTGTAAAAAATGGATACATAAGTTTTCCAGAAAGTGAAAAGCCTTACATAACAGCTGATAATCAGCCAAAATTCAAAACACCCTCAGGAAAGATTGAACTTTACAGTAAAGAATTAAAAGAAAAAGGATTTGATCCTGTTCCAAAGTATACAAAGCATCCTCAGCCAGCAGAAGGCTGGTTTAGATTAATATATGGAAGAGCTCCAGTTCATACTTTTTCAAGAACAACGAATAATCCATCTCTTTGGGAACTAATGAAGGAAAATGTTGCCTGGGTAAATGCAAAGGTTGCAAAGAAAATGGGACTTAAAAATGGAGAATACATTATATTGATAAATCAAGATGGTGTGAAATCCAATAAAGTTCGGATAAAAATTACAGAGAGAATCAGACCAGATTGTATTTATCTTGTTCATGGATTTAGCACTACATCAAAACTTCTACATAGAGCATACCTTAGGGGTGCTGATGATCAGCAGTTGATAACGAGATATGATATTGATCCGATTTCTGGAAGTGTTGGTATGAGAGTTAATTTTGTAAAAATTGCCAAGGAGGTCTGATATGCCAAGATATGCCATGGTTATAGATGTTGAAAGATGTATTGGATGCATGGCATGCGTTATTGCATGTAAAAAAGAAAATAATGTTGCAGATGGATATTTTAGAACGAGAGTCGTTGAAGAGACAAGGGGAGAATTCCCATATTTAAGAATGGAGTTAAGATCAGAACTTTGCAATCACTGCGAAAATGCGCCCTGTATAGATGCCTGTCCAACAAGAGCATCCCACAGAGCAGAGGATGGAACAGTTCAGATTGACAAGAAAAAATGCATTGGATGCAAAGCCTGCATTTTAGCCTGTCCATATGATGCAAGATATTCAACTCCAGAGGGAGTGGCTGACAAATGCACTTTCTGTGAGCACAGACTTCAAGTAGGGAAAAAACCTGCCTGTGTAGAAACATGTCTTGGTAAATCAAGAATATTTGGCGATCTTGATGATCCAAACAGTGAAGTGTCTCAACTTCTTAAAAAGCATGATGCCACTGTTAGACTTGAATTTGCAGGGACTCGTCCAAGAGTATTTTACATTAATAAAAAATTTGCAGGAGGTCTATGATGATAGAACTCAGTATAACAGGAACAAATACAATAACCTTTCCTCACTTAGAAGTATGGGATTGGAGAATTATCATTTATTTATTTCTTGGAGGTCTTTCTGCTGGAATGCTTGTGATGTGCTCAATTGCAAACTTAAGAATTCCGAAACAACCTGTTGAAGAACTTGCTCAATGTGTTAGAGCTCCATTAATTGCCTTTATAGTTCTTGCTGTTGGTGCGCAGTTTATAATTTTTGATCTTGGCTCTCCTTTACATCTTTTCTGGGGTTATTTGACATTTCAGCCACTATCTCTTATGTCCTGGGGTACCTGGGGAGTGCCAGTAGTGCTTTTTGCTAATGTTCTTTACATTTTAGCTGTTATTCCAAAAGAGCAGAGACATCGTTTAAAATTGTCTTTTCTTATAAAAATTTCTGAAAAGCTTGCACCAAAAATGAGACCTATTGCAAAACTCAATTTTGCTCTTGGAATATTTCTTGGAATATACACCGGTGTGCTTTTAAGTTCCTTTGCAGCAATTCCTCTATGGAATAATGCAACACTGCCAATTCTGTTTCTTGTTTCAGCTCTTTCATCAGGTGCTGCAATGGTTGTTATAATAGCTAAAAAAGCAGAGATAAAATTTTTATTTACAAAAATTGATATATGGTTAATTGTTGCAGAGCTTGTGGTGATAGCATTGTTTTTCTATGGACTTTACACTTCCACCGCACCGTATAAAAAAGCTATTGCACCATTTTTTTCTCTTACAAGTGAACACTTCATATTTACAATTGCTTTGATTGTTATTTTTCTACTCCTTCCATTGGCATTGAGAATAAAACTCGGTGAATTAAAAGAGTTTGAAGATGGCATTCATGGTGAGTTTACAAAGGCTCAAATTTTTAGAATGAATTTTGCAGCTATTTTAGTTCTTGCTGGAACTTTAATTTTAAGAGCAGCAATAGTTTATGCTGGACAGTTAACAAAACTGTCTTCTTATTGATATAATTTAACAAATTCTGAAAAGAAAGGAGGTGACAGAATGAAAAAAGCGGTAGCATTACTATTGGTTTTAACATTTGTATTTGCAGTAGCTTTTACATCTTTTGCTGCAGATGTAAAGAAAACTGAGGCAGTACAGGGAACGGTTACAAAGATTGAAGGAAAAAAACTTACAATCAAGCAGGCTGATGGCAAGGAAGTTACAGTAGAAGTTAAAAATGTAAAAGGTATTAAAGTGGGAGACAAAGTTACAGTAAAAGATGGTGTTGTAAAAAAGGAAAAGGGTAAAGAAGCAACACCTGCACCAAAGAAGAAAAAAGCTGTTGAAGGCTGTTAATCAAATCAAGGAGGAAGGTGCTTTCCGTCCTTCCTCCTTACATTTGACATTAAAACATTAAAACATTTAAAATTAAATCCATGCAAACAAAGGTTAAAAAAGGTTTAATCGTTATTGATTCAGAAAGATGTAAAGGCTGTAAATACTGCATTTTAACATGTCCTAAGGGATGCATTGAAATATTATCAGAGTTTAATTCCTCAGGTTATTTCCCTGCCAAATTTTCAAACCCTGAAAGTTGCATAGGATGTGCAATGTGCGCAGTTGTTTGCCCTGAAATAGCCATAGAAGTATTCGTAGAAGATTGACTCTTTTGTGGTAAAATAAATTTATTCCAGTAAGAGGGCAGTGTTGAAAATCGGGGCTATTTTTTGTGCCTGTGCAGGGCAGATAACTGAAAAGATTGATTTTGAAAAACTTAATCAGCTAATAATTAATAAAGTTGAATGGTTTGAAAAATTTGAATTAGCTTGCTCTGAGGAAACTCAAAAAGAAATTAAAAATTTATTAACTCTAAAAAAACCTGATGGCTTAATTATCCTTGCTTGTTCTCCAAAAAATAAAGAATCTCTATTTCAGAGCATTGTAGCAGAATCAGGAATTAATCCATACATGATAAATTTCGTTAATATCAGGGAACAGGTTGCATGGGCTACTAAAGATAAACAAGGAGCACTTAAAAAAACATATGCACTTTTCAATGGAGTACTGGAAAGACTGAAAAAACAAAGACCGCTTTTTGAAAAAGAATTTCCAGTTTCAAAAGACATAATGGTTGTTGGAGGAGGTATAGCAGGGCTCAAAGCAGCACTTGCTCTTTCAAAAGCTGGTCGGAAAGTTTATCTAATTGAAAAGGAAGATTCCCTCGGCGGTAAAATCGTTAAGTATGAAAAACTCTTTCCAGATCTTTCCTGCGGACCCTGTATGGTTCATCCAATGATTGAGGAGGTTTTAAATTCTAATATAGAACTGAGATTAAATTCAGAATTAAAAGAATTAAAAGGATTTTTTGGAAGTTTTTTTGCAAAAGTGATATCAAAGCCAGTTTATGTTAATCCTGAAAAATGTATTGGTTGCTCTCAATGTGAAGAAGTCTGTCCAGTAAATGCTATCAGAGTAGAATCAATGAAGCTTCCAGCAGTGGCAAGAATAAATCCTGAGATGTGTCTTGCGCTTAAAGGAGAGGACTGTAACTTATGCATAAAGGAATGTCCTGTAGATGCAATAAATTTCCATGAATCAGAAAAGGAAGAAAATATAAAAATCAATGCCATACTATGGGCAACAGGATTTGAGCTTATGGATTGTAAAGCCATTCCTGAGCTTGGCTATGGAAAATTCAAAGATATTTACAATGCACTGGAATTTGAAGAAATTTTAAATTCTGAAGGACCCACAAAAGGAGAAATAATAACAAGTTCAGGGCAGTCACCTCAAAGGATTGCCATAATTCATTGTGTTGGAAGTCTTGATGAAAATTATTATCCTTACTGTAGTAAAATATGCTGTCAGTATGCTTTTAAATTTAACAGAATCATTAGACATACTTTGCAAGATGCTGAAATAATTCATTTTGTTAAGGAGATAGTGCTACCAGGCAAAAAGGCATACAAACTTTATCAGCAGGCGATAAAAGATCCTTTAACAAAAATTTTTAGATATGAAAATTTGAAAAATTTAAAAATTAACAGAAAAAACTTGTTGATTGTCTCTTTAAAAAAGAAAAAATTTCCCTGTGATATTGTTGTTTTATGCCCTGCAGTTGTTTTAGATAAAAACTTAGAAGAACCCTCAGGAGTATTTTTAACTGGTTCTGTTAAAGAACCAATGACAACAGAGGAAGCAATAACTGATGCAATGGCTCAGGTTGGAAAGCTTATTTCATCTTTGAAAGACAACAAAATAATAAAACAGCCATTTATAGCAAAAATAGACTATAATAAATGTAGCAGTTGTGGAATATGTTTATCTCTATGTCCCTATGGAGCAATTGAACTTGAAAAAAATAGACCAAAAATTGTTGAAGTTTTATGTGAAGGATGTGGAATATGTGTACCTGCCTGTGCTTCAAAAGCAATCGAGCTTGATGGCTATACTTCTGAAGAATTTTTAGCTGAAATAGACGGAATATTGAAAGCACTTGAGGAGGTAAACGATGGCAGTGATTTTGCTTGATGCTCGGGGGCTGAAATGTCCACAGCCAACAATTCAGATGACAATCAAAGCATTGAAAATGAAAAAAGGGGATATTCTTGAGGTTATTGCAGACTGCCCAACTTTTGAAAATGATGTTAAAAATTGGTGTAGAAGAAATAATAAAACTCTTTTATGGATAAAGGATGAAGGCAATGGAGTAAAAAGATGTCAGGTTCAGTTTTAAAAACTCTTTCAATTATCATTGTCCTTTTATTAATTCCATCCTTTGTATTTGCAGAACACCACAGTGATACTATAGACCTTGGTATGTCTGCTGCCTTTAAAGGTCCTACAAGAGGGCTTGGAATAGAGCTTTACAGAGGAGCAATGGCATATTTTGAACATATTAACAGAAATGGTGGTATTTACGGAAAAAAAATCGTTATTAAAGCATATGATGATGGATACAACCCGATTCCTACAATAAAAAATACTATAAAACTTGTTGAAGAAGATAGAGTGTTTACGCTTTTTAACTATGTTGGAACTCCAACTGTAACAAGAATACTTCCAATATTAAAAAGTTATAGCAACAAAAATATTTATTTATTTTTCCCTTTTACAGGAGCTCTTCCTCACAGAAAGCCTCCCTATGATGAATATGTATTTAATTTAAGGGCATCCTATGAGCAGGAAACAGGTGGACTTGTTGAAAATTTTATAAAGATTGGAAGAAAAAAAATAGGAATTTTCTATCAAGCTGATGCCTATGGAAGAAGTGGATGGGATGGTGTGAGAAAAACCCTTGCAAAGTATGGTTATAAAATAGTGGCAGAGGCAACATATAAAAGAGGTGCTAAATATTCAGAGAGCTTTAAAAAACAGGTTGAGATTCTGAAAAATGCTGGAGCAGATGCTGTAATATCTGTTGGTGCCTATGCAGCCTGTGCAGGATTTATAAGAGATGCACGAGACATGGGATGGGATGTTCCTATTGCAAATGTATCTTTTGTAGGCAGTGAATTTATGATAAATCTTCTTCTTGAGGAAGAGAAAAAAACAGGTAAAAAGTACACTTATAATTTAATAAACTCTCAGGTAGTGCCAAGCTATGAAGATATGAGTTTGCCAGCTGTAAGGCAGTATAGAACTTTTATGGATAAGTATAATCCAATGCCACCTCCAGAATTGATGGAAGTAGACTATAAACCTCTTAAATATAGCTTTGTAAGCTTTGAAGGCTTTCTCAATGCAAAAGTCATTGTTGAAGTTCTTAAAAGACTTGGTAAAACACCAAAAAGACAAAATATTAAAACAGTGGTAGAACACATTAAAAATCTTGATATAGGCATTGATGAAAAAATAAGTTTTTCTAAAACCAAGCATCAAGCACTGGATAGAGTATATTATACAACTTACAAAAATGGTAAGTTTGTTCCAATAAAAGACTGGAGTGAATGGAAAAAATGAGAATGTCAAAGCTTTTTCAGAAAACTCTCTTAGGAATAATATTTCTCTTTGCTATCATATTTGTCACTATAAGTATTTTTTCTGGCTGGCATCTTTATAATAATCTCACTGAAGAATACAAATCAAAAGGAACTGCTATTGCAAGCAGCATTGCCTCATCTTCTGCTGAAACCATTCTCAATCTTGATTCAGCCACTGTTCAGGCTATGATAGACCAATTTCTTGAAATTGAAGGAGTTTCATATGTTTTCGTTGTTGACTCAACAGGTGAAATAATTTCCCATACATTTATTCCAGCAATTCCTGAAGAGATTAAAAAAATTGCTCAGATACACAAAAGAGGCATAAAAGATGTAAGTATTTATGGGGCAGGAGATTTTTTAGATATAGTATCTCCAATCACAGAAGGAGCTGTGGGTTATGTTCATGTGGGCATGAATAAAAACAACATTAATCAAAAAATGTGGGCTGTGCTTGGCAAGCAGCTTACACTTCTTTCTTTAATTTTTATTTTCAGTGTTTTTCTTGCATATTTTATGGTAAACAAAATATCCCAGCCACTTAATCAGTTGACTGAATATGCCAAAAAACTACTTGCCCATGATTTTGACGCTAAGGTAGATATTAAATCAAAAGATGAGATAGGCCTTCTTGCCAATACAATGCAATCAATGGCGAATAATATAAACGAAGTATTTGACAGATATGAGTTTGCTCTTAAAGATGCTGTTGTTGAGCTTCAGGATACTCTTGCCTATCTGACTACTATAATTGACAACATGGCAGATGGACTTATTGTTGTTGACAAAGATGGAGTAATTAATCACATTAATCCTGCTGCTTCAGAGATGTTTGGTAAAGCAGAGTTTGAAATGATAGGTAAAAATGTAGAAATTCTTGGAAAGGAGCTTGATAAATTGGCAAAAAAATCACTTAATACTGAAGAAGTTGTCTCCACTGAAATAAATCTTGTTAATCAAAGAATTGGAAAGGCGGTTGCAAAAAGCATTAAAAAAGAGTATTTTTCTGAAGAATCAGAGGCAAAAGGAATTCTTGGTTCTGTTATCTTAATAAGAGATATTACTCAGGAAAAAGAAGTTGATAGACTTAAAACTGAGTTTATCACAGTGGTAAGCCATGAATTAAGAACTCCTCTTACTTCAATACTTGGGTTTATTGAGATGATAAATAAAAAATTTGTTGAAAATATTCTCCCCCATCTTGATCTTAATGATTCAAAGTTATCCAAAGCAGTAAGCAAGATTAACAAAAATTTTAACATCATTTTTTCTGAAGGAGAGAGGATAACTTCATTGATAAATGATGTTCTTGACATTTCAAAACTTGAGTCAGGTAAGGCTATATGGAATTTCACAGAGATTTCATTAAATGAAGTCATAACAGATGCATACAAGGCTGTTTCATCACTTTTTGAACAGAAAGGACTTCCCTTCTATATGGAGATTCAACCAGGCCTTCCAGAGATAAATGCTGATAAAGAAAGACTTATTCAGGTTGTTATTAATCTGCTATCAAATGCATTAAAATTTACTGAGAAAGGATATGTAAAATGCAAAGCACAGCTTAATGGAGATGAGATCCTTGTATCTGTGGAAGACACTGGCATAGGAATTCCTGAAGAAGAAAAAGACAGGATTTTTGAGAAATTTAAACAAGTTGGAGACCTGATAAGAGGCAAACCAAAAGGAACAGGATTAGGACTTCCAATTTCAAAACAGATTGTAGAAGCTCATGGAGGAGAAATCTGGGTTGAAAGTCAATTGGGCAAAGGTAGCATCTTTTATTTTACGATCCCTTTAAAAAGAAAGGAGGAAGGCATTGAAAATATTAATAGTTGATGATGAACCTATCATAAGAGAATTAATTCTTCAAATAATTGATGAAATAGAGGACATTGATATTCAAGCAATAGAAGCCTGTGACGGAGAAGAAGGTCTTGAATTAATAAAAAAGGAAAAACCTGATATAGTGTTATTAGACATTATGATGCCAAAGATGAGCGGGTTTGAAGTTTGCAGAGTTTTACAAAAACAACCTCCTTCATGGAACATGAAAATTGTTATGCTTACAGCAAAGGGGCAAGAAGTAGACAAACAAACAGCTAAAGAATTAGGAGTTAAGTGGTATGTTACCAAACCATTTAGAATAGATGATATAATAAAACTTTTAAGAGAACTTGCAGAGGAGGTATGAATTGACTGCTGAAAAGTTTTTTATAACTGCTGAGGAGGCTTTACTTGTAATAGTTGATATGCAGGAAAAGCTTGCCAGAGCTATGAAAGAAGAGATTATTGAGAGAACAATAAAAAATATCACTGTTTTAATTGAGCTTTGCAAGCTTTATCAAATTCCTGTTGTTTTTACTGAGCAGTATCCTAAAGGATTAGGAAAAACTCTTGAGCAAATAGGAAATCTTTTAAGTGAACAAGCTATTGAAAAAATATATTTTAGCTGTTTTGGAGAAGAAAAATTTGCCATTAAAATAAGAGAACTTGGCAGGCAAAAAATCATTCTTACTGGAATGGAAACCCATGTATGTGTATGTCAAACAGCACTTGACTTTCTTTTAAGGCATTATTATGTTTTTGTACCATGTGATGCTGTGTGTAGCAGAAAAAAACAGGACTGGGAAATCGGGATTAACCTTATGAAAGATGCAGGAGCAGTAATAACATGCACTGAAACATTAGTATTTCAAATTCTAAAAAAAGCCGGAACAGATGAGTTTAAAAAAATGCTGGAGTTTATAAAATGATTGATCTTCACATTCACAGTGTTTTCAGTGATGGAGAATTAATTCCAGCAGAAATCATCAGAAGAGCTGAAGCAATTGGTTACAGAGCTCTTGCAATCACTGATCATGTAGATCCATCAAACATTGATTTTATTGTTCCAAGAATTGTAAAAGTAATGGAGAAAATTCAGCCTTTTACTGCTTTAACTTTACTTCCAGGTGCAGAACTCACGCATGTTTGTCCTGAGATTATTCCTGATTTAGTAAAACAAGCACGCATGCTTGGTGCAAAAATAGTTATTGTTCATGGTGAGACTCTTGTAGAACCTGTTAAAGAAGGAACAAACATGGCAGCTTTGCAGTCAGACATTGATATACTCGCTCATCCTGGTTTGATAACTGAACAAGAAGCAGCTCTGGCAGCAGAACGAAATATATATCTTGAGATTACATCAAGAAGAGGTCACAGTTTGAGCAATGGTCATGTTGCACGGATTGCCTTAGACAAAGGAGCAAAACTTGTTATTAATACTGATTCCCATTCGCCCATGGATCTTATTTCAAAAGAATTTGCTATAAAAGTATTAAAAGGTGCTGGCTTAACAGAAAAAGAAATTCATAAAGTATTTCAGAATATGGAAGAAATCGTAAGGAGGAAAGTTTCATGAAACAAAAGGTAGAAGATGTAGAAACCCTTAAGGAAAAATTATTTGCTCAAAAAAAGAAGCTTGTAATAGGAATGTTTATATTTCTTGGAATAGCTGTTTTAATAGCAGGTTTTTATATTTACAATATTAAACAGGAAAGCGATGCAAAAGAGCTTGAATATGAAGCATATAAAGCATTGTTTCAAAAGAAATTTTCTCAGGCAGGTGATTTATTTGCAAAAGCCTATGAAAAAAAGAAAAAAATCATTTATCTTTTGAATGCTGGATATTCTTACTCCTTAGCAGAAGACCAGAGAAAAGCTATTGAGTATTTAAATAAAGTAGCAAACTCTGATGATGAGAGTTTTTCAAATCTTGCAAAATTTAAAATTGCAATGATTTATCTTAAAAATAATGAAAAACAGCAGGCAATTAAAACTTTAAAGGAGATTGTAAATAGCAGATCAACTGTAATGAAAGATGTTGCTTTATTTGAATTGGCAAAAATTGACAACAAAGAAGAAGCAAAAAAGTATTATGAAGAAATTATCAACAAATTTCCTTCTTCTGAATTAATTGGAATTGCCAAAGAGGAATTGCAAAAATTACAAAGTAATAACTAATTTATGCTTTTTTCTTAATTTTTTTGACCTGTTTACTCTTATTTTTTATTTTTTTGTTTTTATTTTTTACAGGCTTTTTTTCGTAAAACTTATCTTCCTTTGAACGTGTAAATTTGTCATTTGGAGGAATCATTATTACAGTTCCAGGTTTGAGATTTTTAAAAATTTCCGTTCCGTTCATTTCATAAAGAACAGTGGTAGAGTAACCTGTTTTCCTGGCAATTTTATAAACCGTATCACCTTTTTTTGTTATATACTTATCATAACTGAATCTTTTTTCAGCGGGTATATTTTCAAAATTGGAAAGAAAAATATCTTTTTTGCCTTCAGGAATTCTGATAATGTATTGTTTAACATTCATTGGAGTAGACCATCTTTTAAGTTCTGGATTTAGTTCTTTAATGGTATTTACATTAACTTCTGCACACCTGGCAATTACATCAAGATCAGTAGGAGAAGGGATTACAACCTCATCATATGTAAGCACTTTATGTTCTTTTATATTTTCAAAGCCAAAGTTTTCAGGTTGTTTGGCAATTGTTATCGCAGCAATGTATTTGGGAACATAATTTTTTGTTTCCTTTGGTAAATACTTTGTATTAAGAAGCATCCAGTAGTCATTCTCTCCAACCCTATTTACGGCTTTATAAATTCTGCCTTCACCAGCATTATAAGCTGCCAGAGCTAAAGACCAGTCTCCAAACATTTTGTAAAGGTCTTTAAGATATTCTGCAGCAGCAACAGTTGATTTAATTGGATCTTTTCTTTCATCTCTCCACCAGTCAACTATTAAACCATACCTTTTTGCAGTGCTTTCAATGAACTGCCATGGACCAACTGCTTTTGCTCTTGAGCGAGCATTCATATTAAATCCACTTTCTATTAAAGGCAAATAAACAAGGTCTTCAGGCAATCCTTTTTCAACTAATATTTCTTTCATTTTTTCAATATACTTTGTAGAGCGACTGAGCCATACAGAAAACTTTTCTTTTAATTTTTCTGAAAATAAACTAATATGCTTCTCTACCTTTCCAATAAAGCTTTCTTTTGTATCTGGTAAAAGTTTAAAATCTTCAGTACCTGAAAATATTACTTCATTTTTTTCGTCCTGTTTAAAAGAAGCAGTATCTTTATTATCTTCAGAATAACACAGATTTGAAAAAGCAAAAATAAAAAGGATGATTAACACCATCTTTTTCATAACTATTTTTTATACCCTAAAACATGTTATTTTTTCAACCTCTTGTTCTGTAAAATTTGGCATTTTCATTTATTTTTTTGCTATAATTTTTTTAGCCCCCTTAGCTCAGTAGGATAGAGCACAGGTTTCCTAAACAATAGAACAATCCCAGCAAACCCTCAAAAATCCTTATTTTTAGCCAAATTGTATGTATTTTCATATTGCTAAGAATATGTTAGTATTCCGTTAGTATGTGGTGATATAATTACGGTTTTATTACAGTGTATTAGGGTTTACCTGTGGCACCAGAGTTAGCGCATTGTGGATTGCTACAATGCCCCTAGAATCGATTTTTTACCTTGGGGAATATTATCCTATACTCCCACACAAAAAAACGAAAATAAGGGCATTCTACGCATTCAGAAGTGCCACAGGTAAACCCTGTGGCACCAGAGTTAGTGTTTTAGTGATTTCATCTTACCTTTGAAGGGGTGGGCTTTCCCGGCGGTTCCTTCTAATCTAGCGAGATAATTAGGATAGGTTAGATATTCTATCATACTTTCGACTAAAGCATTCCTGGATTTCTCGGAGGTCAAGATTTCTTCAAAAGAAAGATAGCAGAAGATATTAGTGTTTCTAATCATTTCATTCATGACGTCTATTACAGCTTTGGTATCCATAGAAAATCCTTTTGCAGGAGTTATGATGGTTTTAGCTTCAGAAAGGTTAAAGGGCATGGAAAAATCGATTATTTCCCCGGTAATATCTTTTGGCATTAAAGTAGGAGAGGCCATAACGTCTTGCATAGTCTTTATAGTGATGTAATATTTTGTGGTAGGCACAAGCATAGTTATCACCCCACCATTCACTACTATGTCGTATACTATCCCAGAAACAGGAAAAGAATGTATTTGTGTAACTTTAAATGGTGCTCCAAAAATTACATCGCCAATTTCAGTTGGTACTGTCCCTGTACCTAAAAAGAAGTTAAACGTTGCTCTTTCGTTTGTTAGCTTTAACGTTTCCTGTGCTATCTTACATTGTATCAATTTTTCATCTCCACTTGTTGCTTTTATACAAGATTTTCCAAGAGATCTAATGCGTGCCTCTTCGGCACGTACTACTCCGATTAAAAACGATACCCGCTTTAGATCCACACAACCTCCCTTTCTTTCTTTCCGTGCCTTTTCAATTTCTTCAGCACACTTTTTTACTGCATCAGGATTATTCTTTTGTTTTTGTATACATATTTTATGCGCAGTAATATATCTACCAATTTCTACTGCTGCTAAGAATTTGTCCTCATAAGACATATCTATTGATGGTTGTGTAAGATAATCTTTAACCATTTTTTCAAACAGACCTTCTTTACCTATTCGTTCTACTTCCTTTTCTGCTTCTTTTTGTTCTTGCATTATGTGTTCCTGTTCTTTATGAACATCCTGAATAATAGCATCCCACCCAGCAAATGTAGTGTTACAAAACATTAACAATGAAATTATCACTAACACAAATAAAATCATTTTCCCTCCTTTCTTGGAGTAAACAATGTATCTGGATTTAGTGTTCTAAGCTTTTTTATAAGCTCAACAGGATCAATATCAATAGGTTTATCCCTATAAATATTGTCGCCGTACAAATCCATTTTGATATTGTCTTTAAGCCACTGCAACAGATTTTTTCTCCATAGCGGTATATTTGAATCAAATTGGTCATTGATTGAGTGAACTAGATATATAACATCTGGCGCAATGTGTTTCAGTATATAGCTTTTCCCTGGTTCATATAGATAATCCTCTTTGTATTTCATGATAGCATTTATGTTTTCGAGAAGCATTACCACAGTAGCCTCTTCAATATTTTTTGGTCCTGCCACTCTAGTATATCCTCCAAAATACGTAGAAAGACATTGTGAAAATTGTGGATCATCTATTGAATAGAGATTTTCGTTAAGTTTTAATTGGTGGTCTGCACAAAACAGTGACATATGAGATTCCTTTATTTTCTGATACAACTCTTTAAAGACATTACTGTCTTTTTCCTCGTTTTTTTCTTTTGGTTTAAGAAACCGTTTAAGCCTTTCATCCATAATTTTATTAACCTCATATAGAGAATCAAAGTTATCTACCAAAAAGTCAAATATCTTTTTCATATTGCCTCTTAATAAAAAGAGTTTCATATGGTTTTTTGCTGGATAGAACACTGCAAAACACCCTCGTTGTGTAGTAGGTCCATACACATAGCATAGTGGAGTTTTGATCACATATGGCATCACTACTAAAAAACCGGTTTGTTTGTCATATACCGCTTGTCCTTCATAGAATTCATCAGTAAAGTAACAAAAAGCACCTGGGATTCCTACTCCAGATGGCACTCTGTCAAATATTAATCCTCGAAACAAACCTACTATATCACGGTCAAATTTTATGGCAGCTGTGCAACCATACCGTCTATAATCTCTAAAAAGTTTACCAGGTGTGGGACATTCCCAATAGTTTTTCTGTTTATTAAACTTAAAATAATCTGGAGCATAACAATGACCTCCACGTATGATTTTCAGATTAGGAGATTCAAAGATAGGATCTGGTTTATAAGCAAAAGAAGGTAGAGAACACCCACTAACTATGACAACTAAACATACTATTATCAAAAATCTTTTCATTTTACACCTCCTATTTTTTATGTTCTTTTTCAAAATCTTTCATTTGTTTTTCAAATTCCTTTTCAAATTCCATAGTTTTTTGCTCTCGTTCCTTTTCCTTAGCTTTGAGCGATTGTAATTCTGCGTCTGCTTCCTTGGCCCTCTCTGCGTATTTTTGTTTTTGCTCCTGTGTTTTGGCCAAATCCATTTCCGTTTCATTCCAAACCCGTTCAAATTGTGCATCCTCAGTCTTTACTTCCACATCTATCTGACTCTGTTTAATAACAACATAGTAAAAAATTATGGCCAAAACAGGAGCGGTGACTATCATAATTTTGATAAGTGTTCCCATATCTCACCTCCTAGTGAATTCCTGACAAAAGAAAAGATGGTGATACTGTTTGTTTACCACTTTTAACAATCTCTACTGCTTTTTTCCTCACCAGCGTTGCTTCTTTTGTCTTACCTTGACTTTCTAACTCCTCTATATACTTGGTTACTTCATCTATCCAGCGTGCATACTTTGAGTTGGTTTTGGATTGCTCCAAAGATGCTAAGTAGCTCCAGGCTCTGTTAACCTTAAAACTACCATGGTATCCTGCAAATTTTGTGCCATACCACTCTATCCCGTATGCGATTAGCTGAGGGATGGTTTGAATCGTAATCTGGGTGGATCCACATTTCACAACATTTGGTTGCCCTTGAAAAACACAAGAGCTATTGTCCTGTAGTATTCGTTCATATATACGTTTTATCGTTTTATTCGTAATTCCACCATATACGGCTCTATCCAGTGCAGCATTTGCAAGTGTCACAAAATCATCATATCCGATACCTTTTACCACGGTGTTTGTGCCTCTGGAAAGAGAGGCCTTAAGGGACGAAAGGTCCTGTGTAAGATATAGATACGCCTGAGCAATCACAGCACCATAGAATGCCATGCAATCTCTGTATTGTCGGATTTTACTTTCATCTACTACATCTCCTACAGGCATATAATTTTGTCCTGCCATATTGTAGTATTGTGCTTTTATGGCATCTATTATACCGTAACCTGCCTCGACATTTAAACCTAAATCATACGGTGTTAAGGGGTGTGTAACCAACTTGCAAGCATTAAACATAGTTCCGGTTTCAGATTCAAGAGTAGCAATGCGATCCATAAAAACCGCCTCAAGTGGTAGTGTTATCTCCGCCCCTGCCCCTGTAGTATCCTGCCATGCCTGTTTATCACTCTGGCTTTCTATTGTTTCTGTTCCTGTAGCCTGAGTATGTGCTCTTTTTCTACCCTTGCTCGTTTTCTGTTCCAACGTTTTTTTCTGTGTTTGTGATTGCTCTTTGCCATGCTTTTTAAATTTACCCGTGTCAACGTTTGTATCCATAGCAAAAACAGGGACAGTCAGAAGCAATATAGTTAGCACTATTGTTATTTTCTTTTTAAACATATAATACCTCCCCTTTAAAAAGTTTTTCAAGGTGCGGTTTTGGTTTTAACCGCACCTTGAATAGGCTAACGCCTAGTAGCTTGAATTATGAAATCTCCATCTTCAAACTTGCATGTTACACCAGCTTCAGTTGGCTTTTTGCTTCCTACATCGGTATGCACTCGCGTAAGTGCCATCTGGAACTCCTTCATGTTTGGTTCAGTTAGCATCCCTTGAAAGATTTTTGTGGCATTTTCTAACACAGGTCTCACGTTAGCAAAAATTGTAAAATCTGCACTATGTTTTGACTTTACCCCTAAAAACCCAGGGGTCTTAGCCCAGTATGTGCATGGTATTTTGTAATTCGTGTCATCAGCGAAAGCAAAAGCAATACCAAGCAATAGCACTGCCATCACAAATATCCCTATACCTATCATGTCTAACACATTCACCTTCACTTTTCATCACCTCCTTTCTTGTGTTTCTAATAAATATATGCAGGTTTCAACATTCTTTTTCCTCCAGTTCAGGTTCTTTAATTGCCTGCATGTCCAAGACAAAGTCTGGTTTCATGATAAACGACGGATTTTTGGTAGGGTAGTGTTTGTATGTGAACTTGGTTTGGGTCCAGGGGTAGTTTGGCAACTTTAAAAAGGCAGTCAGGTCTGGTATGTTCTGAAGCTCCGATGGTAAGACAACCTTTTCCGTTACACGTCTCCGCTGTATCGAGATACCATCCCTCATATCTTCAGGTCCCATGGAATATCCTTCCTCAGGTCGTATGACTTCAGCCTCGCCTATTTTTTCACTCAAAAACCTGGCAGTCTCCGGGTCAGCTACGCTAAATACAAGGTTGCTACCGCACGCATTCACTATGGCCTGTCTGAGGGCAGGTGTGTATATCTTGTCTAACTGCCCTACGTCCTGGATGCCCACCCAAACACTACCGCCTTTGCTTCGGGATAAGGTTAACAACTGAACAATAGTAGATAGCCTTTGCAGTGTTCCAAACTCATCAATGATGAAAAAAATACGTCTGTTCAAATCATCAGGCAGCGACAGCAATTTGCGTCCCATCAGGTCCAAAAACAATGACAAAATAGGTCTCAAGGTATCCTTGATATCGCTGTAGCTAGTAATGAATATAAACCCGCCTTGCGGATCCTCCAGCCACCTGCGGATGGAAAAATCACCGCCCGCACGGGCCATAAACTCAAAACTCTTTACATACTGCATCATCACTGCAAACACAGACATCGCCTGTTTACTGCTGGCATCCTCTATATAGCGATAGCCTCTTTCTCCACCTTTGGTATTCTTAAGCCAGATAGCTATATCTCCCCCCGGGGCAGTCACAGCATTCCATATATCCATATTTGTTTTCGCGTTGTTTTGCCATAAGTAGTGTAATATCCCAGCAAAAACATCTCTGGCTGCGTCGTTCCAAAACGGATCGGCCATGTATGGAGGTGGGATAAGTGAGTGTGCCACAGCATCTATATCCATATGGGTGGATATTTCATTAAAAATGTTCCATCCCAGGCAGCGTGTGTCAAGAGGATTAAACAAGATATCGGTGGATGGATCATAAAATTTAGATACATAGTCACCTTTGAAATCATATATCACACCCTTTACCTTCCTCTCTTTCAACCGCTCTATCACCTGGGATAAAGCCACAGTTTTTCCGACACCTGGCCTTCCAACGATAAACATGTGTTTTACCTCTGCAGAAACCGGCATTTTAAACGATCCAAGTGGTAGATCACATTCTTCTTTAATCATTCTCTGTATCTCGTCTCTATCCAAAACTCTCGCCCCTCGTATGTAAACATCTTCTGCTTGTTTCTCTGCCCGGTGTTTGAAATAACGTATTGCAAATGGAAACAGCAACCATAACCAAAAGGACATAGCAAATATCCATATGCTTTTTTTAAGCAACACCAACAAAGCAGGGAGTAGTGCAGACGGCCATGTGAAATGAGACAGACTACTCCAGGCATACTTTATAACAAGTGACCATGTTGTCCTATACATGATGTAACTAAGCAGCAGTGTTATCACCATGTGCGCAAAAAGAAAAGCGATGGTGACATACGTCACCATCTTCGCCCGCATTTTTAAAGCTGATAGCCAAGTTTCAAAACCCTTGAATGTCTCCTGTTTCTCCTGTCGCATGTTACCTCGCAACATACCACCGTTTTTTTGGTTTGATATACACTATTTTAAATAGATCATTTCCTCCTGCCAACGTAAGTATACATGCATTCTGAATGTGCTCATCATCTACCACTTCTAGGCCGTATTTTTTAAAAATAGTGTCCAATTTTTTATGATCAAAACCCCTAAAAAAGTTTAAATCTTCAATTACCATGTCTATTATGTCGATATACATATTACCCCCCCTATAAAATGCCTGCCCTAACATGAAGACAAAGTCTTCTATATTGCTAGGGTCAGGACTTACCTAAAGCTCTCATCACTGCTTCTTTTATTACCTCCGCTGGAGTATTCTCAATATCCTTGATGGACATGATTACTTTGCCCAATTTCGCAGCCTGTGCCTCTTCAATCTTCTTAGCTTCCTCAAGAAACTTTTTGGCCATTTCCCGCAACTCCTGGGGAGTCTTCTTTTTCACTTTTCATCACCTCCTTTCTTAAGAAGTTCACTCTTCTATACCTAGCTTTCTCTCAAATTCACGAATACGAGATTGGCCAAAAGATGGTTGCATTTCCAGAAAAAGCCTCAAAAATGTCTTAATCCACACCACATCCTTAGTCATACTACGCATAGCACCTTCAAGCTGTGCCATAACAGCCACCACTTCTGATATGTTATCCTCATTTTTTCGTAAACCAAGCTCAATCAGATATCGCACCATTTCTGTTGGATTTTTACCAACTGTTGCTTCCGTGATCCTTTGCCACTCGGAATCTGAAAATCGCACTGTTACCTTCTTTGCCATTTCTTCACCTCCTACAATATATATGCACCAAAAACAGTATTTTTTCCCTGCCAGCAATGCTGGCATGGATGCACTTAAAAGTGCTGGCACTATAAAAAGCCTTGTCTATTCTGGTGGTGCACTATGTATTTTGGACTGGCATACTGGCAAGGTGCCAGTACTGCAACTACAGGAAATACCTATAAAAACAGGCAACAGTGCTGGCACTAGATGCAACGGTCAGTTGCGTTGGGTGTCATTGCTGAAGCGGGAGATAGGAGAAAACAAAGAAAGAGGAGGCACACAGGAATTTCGGCATGCACGGGATCAGGAGAAAACCATGGAAGAGGAACAGAAAAAACAGCCCTTCCGATAGGTATAGCATACGATCTGATGGGTTCTGACTAAAGTGCTTGACAAATCAAGGTAAAACTTCCGTGACGAAATTATTTCGTCACGGTGCGGTAGCCTCAGCAAAAGACGGTTGACATGTGGAAATTATTTCCACATGTCAGGAGTAAAACTATAGCAAAAATGTGCAAATGCACAATTCTGCTAGTTTGCAGATAACCATATTTGTTACAGTTCCCTGTCCCGCCCGGAGCTATAACCCTTTTCAGTTTGACAGCTAGTTTCTTTTGCGTAATCCAGGGTGCTGGATTTAGTCACCTCGTTTTTCATTTGCTCAGTGAATCTCTCCTTGCTGTCTGTATATATCCGTATATCAGTTTTCCCCCTTGTTAGGGCAACGTAGGCCTCGTTGTAGTTCACTCCTTTTTCAGTGTCAGCGTGGTAAATTACCCGTTCAGCTGTCTGACCTTGGCTCTTGTATGCGGTCACGGCATAGCCTCGGTCGATGTAGTTATACTGAGTGACTAGGTTAAATTTTTTCTCCGTTCCATCCTGCATCTTGACTGTTACCCTGCCATCTGCATCAATACTCTTCAATTCCCCCACCTGCCCGTTCTTTACCTCAAGGCCTCGGTCATTTTTCTGAAAAACTATCCGCTCGCCTTTTGCAAAGGATTGCTCTTTTTCAGCATAAACTGCTAACTTATCGCCATCACGCCTGAGGTCAATCTGATAGGTTTTCCCGTCCTTCGTGATTGCTGTGATACGGTGATTTTGGTAGTCCACTTCTATGACTTTTCCCTCTGTCCCTGCCCTGCCCATGAGACCCGCCTTTGAAGAAATTACCACATCACCCACTTGATAATTTTGCGACAAAAGTTTGTCTGGAGCACTGAGATTTTTTGATTCCCTTACGGTGAAAGTATACTCCTTTGAATCCACTACGCCTTGCTTTTGTAACTCAGCATGAATGGCAGAATTCAGCCACGCTTTGTCGGCATTAAGAGCTGTTACCACAATAGTATCCTTTGGCGATGCAATGTAGTCACGCACAATAGCTGTAATGCGGTCATTTTTATCTGCTATTTCCACAATCCGGCCTTTGTTTTCCAATTTTCGGAACGCCTCATCAAACCTCTTTTCAGAGAAGTCCTTAACAGTGGCCTTATAGTTCTCTTCTTGTTGCCTCACCAAGTCCTTCATTTCAACAATCTTCAGCCCTGCCCTTTCCTGTAAATCTTTAAACACCCGGCCCTGCTCAATTGCCTGTAACTGTTTCACATCTCCGATCAGCACGACTTTGACATTCTGTTCTTTTGCTATCTTTAACAACTCGTGCATCTGTTTTGATCCAACCATAGAGGCTTCGTCTAGAATCCATACTTCTTTCCCCTTTGTTATGACATTAGCCGGATTCCTGTATAGCGTAGATGTTTCTCTGGTTACTCCTCCGATAGTGCTTTTTTGGAAAACATATATATCGCCGTTTTGATGATACGTTGTAGATGTGTATGAAACATTTCCTTTCCGGTCTACTTCCCAGTGGGTTTTTTGCAATGCAGCATGGATAGTGCCGTCTGAATATTTGGTGTATACCATATACTCTCTGTTAACCTCTCTATATGTGGATTGCATGCCAATCTTAGATAGTATCTCATTTTTAAAGTTTCGGAACTCATTCATAACCCTATTTTTCCATACATCCCACAGGCTCTTTTCAGCCTTTACTGTCATAACCTTTATCTCGCTGTCATATTTAAGGTGCGTATCCTTAAACCAACTACCTTTTATGGCATTCTGTAAATCCTTTTCAGACACGGGCTGTCTTAGTTTCTCCCATTCTTTTTCGGATAAACGAGATGCCATCCTGGCGTATTCTTCTTTATCCGCAACAACTGGGGGTGAAGTAGTAGGCTTGTATCCATGCAAAAATGAATGCAATGTTTGAGACTTCTCAACGCCAGCATTAATCCTCAGCTCCTCCGTAGCTTTCCCCGTTGGTGCAAAACCTCTCACTGTGTATCCCATAGACTCCAGCTTCTCTCGGACTGCGGCCATGGCTGTTGATTTTCCCGTCCCTGCATCACCCTGAACGAGTATCACGCCATTTTCAGAGGTTAGGATGTGTTCTATAGCCTCTTTTTGTGACTCTGTATATTTTACGCCTTCTGCCTCTTTCTGTGTAATGAAAGATGATACATCTTCCTTGGACATAACTATATCACTTTGCATTGAACGGGCTATTCTGATGGTATCTTTCTCAGCCTTCTGAACTTCTAAAGTGGTGTATATTGCATCAGTATATACTCTGCCACCATTTTTAACCAGCTCGCTACTTTTGAGCATTACAATATCCTTCATATCGTTAATAGTGGCCATTATATCGTGGACTGAGACATCCCCTCTGCTAAGGTTAACTGTTGTCTTCACTAAGTCCTGCTGTGAAAAAACCGACTGGTGCTCAGTTATCGCATCTGCAGCAGTTTTAGCCATTTCATATGCGGTCATTGGGATATATTCCTTCATCTGTTCTTTTGCGCGTTCTACACCGAGCAATATATCTTGCGTGGTTATGCCTATTGTTTGGTTATTCTGCTCGAACCGTTGCAAGATTTGCTCCATGGTCATTGGTATTTTTTCTGGCCGTGTCTCAATAGTAGCTATCCTCTTGAGTTCACCCATACTAGCATCTGGGTATCTTTTTTGCAACTCCACCATGTTTTTCTCCAAATACTCTTTGATTTCAACAACACGCTGTGAATGAGCTTCTATAACCTCCTGGGATATCCCAGCAATTGTGGTATACTCACTCTTCCCTGACTGGCTCAGTTCAAATGCAACAGGTAGCCCAACCTGTTTGGCATGATATGCCAACTGGTTTTCGTATACTCGTTGCAAAACATCAGAATGAAATGCGTCAGAATGGAGAGCTTGCCACTTGCCGGTGTTTTCATTGTATGCCATGTTGAAAATTACCACATGAGAATGAATGTTTACATCCCCTTCCCTATTCACAGTATGATCCACCTTCACAGCTACCATGTTGCCAGTTTTAGTGGGCATGGTTACACCGTCATGTGTTTGCTTCACTTGAATAAGGTTTTTTTCGAGATAATTCAATGTATCTGCTACCGCCATGTCATGAATTTTCTGAACCAACTGGCGGTTCTCTGGAGAAGTCATGGCGTAGACAGAAAAACTTTTGTGAGGAGCAAAAACTATATCCCACCCGGGGCGGTGTTCACCATTTACACCAACCTTAACAAGCTGTTCCCCGTTGACAGGGGAACAACCATTTTTCAACGCTTTATATACCCCCTCATCTATACGTACGCGCACGTCACCAAAGTATTTCCACCCTTCGCCAATTTTTTCTGGTTCAGATATTTTGCCTGTAGTTTCATCCCGTAAATAGTAGTTATCCTTGGCATAATCGGTCATAGAAGCATATACATGCCCTATTGTTACCATCGATCACCTCAAGAACATTACAAACACAAAAACCCAGAATGCCAGTAACCCTCCAATACCGATAATGCTCCACAGCAACACATGTCGTATTATTCTATTTCTGGCTTCTCTGTCTTTCATAAGCTCCACAAATTCTTTCATATTCCCACCTCCTTCTTAGCGTTTTCAACTATCCTGTCTATATCTACGCCTTTCCCACCAACACTCCTGGTGTTTCTACACTGTGCCTGCGGTAAAACTGTTTTTTCTTGAAGCCACTGCTCAATGTCAGACCATCTGAAACGTATCATCTTTCGGGATATCTTTATCACAGGAATTTTTCCTTGTGCTGTCCAGGTATAAAGTCTGTGCATAGTGATACCTAGAATTTCAGCTACTTCTTGAGACGTTAGTAGTTTTTCCTCCATATTGCACCTCCTCTCTATATATATGCATTTTTCATTTGGTTTTTTCCTGGCAAATATAATCACACACTATGGCACCATAGGCACAGCCAGCCAGGCTCTCGTTAAGAGAGCCTGGCTGGCTGTGCCAAACAGCATGCTTGGTTTCATCAGGCGTTCATCTGGTAGCTATGCAAATCAAACAAACATGGCTTTACACTATTTCCAGGGTATATGGTGATACCTGTTTATATGGGTAAAACCCATGAATATGGAGTAAACCTGTTATTTTTGAGTATTTAAAAAAAATTCTTTAAAAGGGGGGCGGTAAGGCTCTTTTAAAGTAAGCCTTACCGCCCCCCTTATTTTTATTTTTTTATTTATAGCAGAGCACCCCTTTTTTAAATAGGGGTGCTCTGCTATAAAAATATATTTATATTTTAAATATAAATATATTTTTTATGTCCTAAAAAATTGCTAAAATGCCTAAAATGTGTGCATTTTTCACAACACGATGGCTTTTTGGTATAACTGCCAAGTGTCTCTTTTCGAGATAACTGCCAAGTGTTTTGTTCTGCCAGGTTCTACTTCTGGAGTGCCACAGGGTGGACTGTGGCACTCCTGTGGAAGTTAGAACACCTCAGATATTTCATACCTTCCGTTGTACTTGTTAGTTTTGACTTTTTTTATAGGTTTTTCATCGTCTTCAAGGTCTTCAGGCATAGGAATAGGGAGTCTAGCATCATATACGCCATGTTCGTTGGTTCTGATAGTCCACTCTTTTTGTATCTTTCCAACATAATTGGATTTCACAATTTCCAAGCGCACTACCTGAACATTGGTTTTTGGCACTATTTCGTTGAAGCAGTTCATCTGCCATCGGGCGGCCGCCGTGAGAGCAGATGCACCTCTAACTGCTGTCCATGATTTGTCATATGCACCCCCTTTGTGAAAGTGGTGTACCAGGAGTATTGTTGTTTGTGTTTCTATGCATATGTTTTTTAAAACCCGCATCAGGTATGACATTTCTACGTTGTTATTTTCATTACAATCGTGGAACATTACCAAAGGGTCTAAAATTACGAGCCTTTGGTTTAGTGCCAGTTGTCTTAGTGTGGATAGAAACGGCCCTTCTATTGGGCCTTCCTTGGACGTGACAATTATGCGAGTGTCTATTTTCATCGCAGAGTATATGTGTAGGTTTAGATCTATGTCTTCTGCTTCTTCCTGTGTAATACCTTCGCTCAGTTTAATATAATGCAACCTGTTGCACAGTATATCTACCGGTTCTTCAGCACATATCATTGTGACAGGTCCTGTCCCATGGACTTTCCATAGCCCGTATGCCACGTCTCTTCCGCTTGCCACTGCGACAGCTATCTGCATAGCTAGCATAGTTTTTCCCACACCAGGGGCGCCAGCCAGCATACCTACGCTCCCAGCAGTCAACCCTGGCAGAATGAAATCTATCTCCACTTCTTTTGCTTCTGCAATGCTTACCCGCTCTAGCATTTTCTCACCCCCATAGTGTTAGCTGTTCTGCATGTGAGGATGAATTTGTATGTGAAGATGAAGTGGTATATATGCCAAAGTGTTTTCTGAGTAGCTGTAGTGCGCTATTTATATACATCCACACCTGTTTATAGGTCATTCCCGTCACATCGGCGATTTCACATATAGAGTACCCATGTGACCACATTTCTAATAGTGTTCTGCTCTGAGGGGATAGTTTTGCCAGTGCTTCCCATACCCTGTCTGATACATCTGTGGAATCCGCAAAATCAGAAATTTCTAATGCTGAAAAGGGTATTTCCCTATGTTGGTATTTACGAGCTATTTTTTTTGCGGTTTCTAACAGATATGATATGGTTTGTTCTTTGCTAGAGTATACAAATTCACCAGACCGGATCTTTTCTAAAAGTATTACCACAGCGTCATGGTAGATATCCTCTCCATCTCCGTTCCATCTTGCCACACAATACGGTTTTACGCTGTTTTCAATCTCCTGCCAGTCGATTTCTTGCATTTCCATGGCCTTTTTTCGGCCAGGTAGGGGGATTTAACCCCATTAAATGGGGTAACTTCTATTTTTGCCTCCACTTCCCCAGATTTGAGAGCCTGTAGGACAGGCTTTGTTTCTTAGTTTTTTGAAAAACCTGCTACAGTGGCAGGTATGCTTTGCTTTTGCTTCCTCCTGATTTTCCCGGTAGGTTTAATTGGCGGGATTTTGACCCTGTTACTGCAGGGTATAGGTTGGTATTTCCTCCTGTGTCCCTTGTCTCTGGCCATACCTCCTTTCTCTTGTTTTTTTTCTTTGTAGCCAAGGGCTACTATATGCATAGTAACATACGTAAGCAAAGTATGTCAAGAGGTATGTTCAACAGCAATCACATATTCTTTGTGTGCTATCTTTTTGTTTTTGGATCTTACACCTAGGTATTCCACTGCTATTCTGTCACCTTTTTTCACCTTTTCTTTTTCCACTAGTGCCTGCAGGACAGTGTTCAACCAGATTGTCACTATTTCCCCAGTATCAGTCATTACATCAATGTAGTTGCTCTCACCAAGAGATGTTATAACTGAACCGATATCCACCACTGTTCCTTCCATCACGTCCCCTATGATGGGACGCCAGAAAAGAGTAGTGTTTTTAATTCTTTCTGCTTTCCTTTGCTCAAGTATTTCCCTGAGATTTGCCATATCCTCACCTCCTCAATAATAATATGCATTTTGTCCACTGTTTTTTCTGCCACCTGGGAAAAAAGTTATTTTAAACGCATATATATGTATGGTATAATACCAGCAAACCGGTCTTTGACAACGAGGGTTTGCTGGGAAATCCTTCAAAAGGAGAGTACCATGGGACTTTACAAGAGAAAAGATTCTTCCATGTGGTGGATGTCCTTCACATATAATAGGAAACAATATCACAGATCCACAGGAACATCAAGTTACAAACTGGCGGAAAAAATTTATGCAAAAGTTATCACCCAAATAACAGAAGGTAAATGGTTTGATCTTGATGAGTCAAAGCAGCACACCTTTGATGACCTCATGGAAAAATTCCTGAAAGAACATGCACCACGGAAAAAGGCATCCACCCACACACGATATATATCAGCCATCAGACATCTCAAAAAAGCGTTAGGTGGTATGCTTCTGGCTGATATAACACCTAAGGTGATTTCAAATTACATGCAGCAACGGCTTGACCAGGGTGTGGCCCCGGCAACGGTTAATAGGGAATTCAGAACATTGAGTATAGCATTCAACCTTGCCTGGAGGCAGTGGGAGTGGGTAAGGGAAAACCCCTGTGCAAAGGTCCAGGCACTTCCAGAGAACAATACCAGGACACGGTATCTGTCATCTGAGGAAGAGGAACGATTATTGAGTGCATCTCAGGGTTATCTGAATGGGCAACTACCTGACATAATTACATTGGCGTTGCATACAGGAATGCGGCAGTCCGAGATCCTGAGTCTTATGTGGAGACACATAGATCTGTTCCGGAAAACTATAACTGTGGAAAAAACCAAAAACAACGAGCCTAGGACTATACCAATGAATAATACTGTGTATTTCCTTTTGCTGAGAAAGGCTAGATCAAAGGTAGTAACAATGACAGAATATGTCTTTCACACAGAGTCAGGAAAAAGCATCCTAAGACGAAACCTGATGAGGGAATTCTACAAAGCTTTGGCTAAGGCAGGTATCCAGGGATTTACATTCCATGACCTTAGGCACACTTTTGCAACCCGACTGGTGCAGTGTGGCGTTGACCTTTACAGTGTGGCAAAGTTGCTTGGGCATAAAGATATATCTAGTACACAGCGATATGCACACCATTCCACTGAGAGTCTCAGACAATTTATTACACTGCTGGATACCAGGAAAAACACCTCAGAAAACACTTCTGAAGGGTTAAAACAATCTTGATAAATATAGAGGTTCGTGTTATATTAAAACAAGTGATGGGGTAATTTATTACGATTTTATTACAGTGATTAACTATATCAATCTCTGTAACTCTTTATTTTTATAGGTTAGCCCCCTTAGCTCAGTAGGATAGAGCACAGGTTTCCTAAACCTGGTGTCGCAGGTTCGATCCCTGCAGGGGGCATATGGATTTTAATAGAGATGATTTATCTTGATTACAATGCAACAACTCCTTTAGAGCCAAGAGTAAAAGAAGAAATAATAAAAACATTTGAAGAATTTGGGAATCCTTCAAGTTCGCATAAATTTGGAAAAAAAGCAAAGGAGATTATTGAATCTGCAAGGGTAAAAGTAGCAAAACTTATTGATGCAGAACCAGAAGAAATAATTTTTACATCAGGCGCAACAGAATCAAACAATCTTGCCATATTTGGTAGAACCCTTTGTTTTAATGGTGGACATATAATTACATCTTCGATTGAGCATCCTTCAGTTGTCAATCCATGTAAACAACTTGCACGTATGGGTTATGATGTTACTTTCCTGCCAGTTAATTCTCAAGGAATGGTTGATCCAGATGATGTTAAAAAGGCAATAAAAAAGGATACAATTCTTGTAACAATAATGCATTCAAATAATGAAACTGGAGTAATTCAGCCAGTAAAGGAGATCGCCGAAATGCTTGCAGAGAAAGAAATACCTTTTCATACTGACTGTGCTCAGAGCATTGGAAAAGTTCGTGTTTCTGTTAGAGAACTTCCTGTTACAATGCTCTCTATTGCTGGACACAAATTTTATGCACCAAAGGGAATTGGAGCGCTTTTTCTGAGAAAAGATTTTTTTATAAAGCCTTTGCTTTTTGGTGCATCCCATGAAAAAGGATTAAGACCCGGGACAGAAAATACTCCATATATTGCAGGAGTAGGGAAGGCAGCAGAAATAATCTATGAAGAATTTGATGAAATAAGCAAGCATCTTCTTGAAGTAACAGAGCCCTTGCTTAAAGGACTCCTTGAAATTTCCAATGCTAAATTAAATGGAGCAGGTTCACCAAGACTTCCCAATACTCTGAATATCTCAATTAAAGGAATATTAGCTGATGAATTTGTTGAAAGACTTTCACAGAAAGTTGCAATTTCAGCAGGCTCAGCCTGTCATGCAGGAGTGAGAAAACCGAGTTATGTTCTGCTTTCAATGGGATTGTCTGAACAAGAAGCTCTTTCTTCAATAAGAATCAGCACTGGTAAATTCACTACATTTCAAGAAGTTATTAATGCCCTTGAAATAATAAAGCAGGAGCTTAACAAAATTTATTGTGCTTCTACCAATTCTTGAGAACGCATTTTTAGCATCTCTTTTACTGTTTTTTTGTTAATAAAAATTCCTTATTCTGTGTGTTAATCATGCTATCAATTGCCTTTAGCCCCAAGTTGTTGGTGAAGAATCATGCGTTGGAAGCAGAAATTGGCGAGAACTTACTGATGCAAACTTTGAAACGGTTGAAGAAGGTATCCAAAAAATCTCAGCAAGATACTTTAAAATTGATTGTGCCTGTTTTACACCTAACAGAGTGAATATTGAAGAAACTATAGGACACAAGATTATTGACAGTCCTCAAGAATTATATTATACTTAGGACAAAAAGAGAAAGGAGGTGACCATGAACAGTAAAGTTTCAAAATATGGAGTTTACGCAATTGGCATAGTTTTTCTTTTATTTATGGTAGTTCTTCTATCTCCTAAAATCCTTGCAAAAACCAACACTGCAGAGTACTGTGCCAGTTGTCATGTAATGCAAGAGCAGTATTTAAGTTTAATGAAAGGGGGACTGCATAATTCTCTTAAATGTGTGGATTGCCATCTTCCAAATGATTCAAAAGTAAGCTTTTATTTCTGGAAAGCAGTTGATGGGAGCAGGGATATTATAGCCTTTCATACTGGAGCAGTTCCTGAGCCAATCAAGGCTTCAGCTCATGCAAAAAAGACAATTCAACAAAACTGTTTGAGATGTCATGGAGAGATGGTTTCAAGAATTACTGTATCAGATAGAGTCTGCTGGGATTGTCATAAAAGAATATCTCATAAACAGGCAGGATTAAGAGAAACAATCTAAAGGAGGTATTTTTATGAAACGATATAGTTTATTTTTAATCGTAAGTTTACTTTTTATTATATTTCTCTTTGGATGTCAACCAGAAAAACCAAAGGAATTCAGAGCAACAGCTATTCCTGAAAATGAAGTAGACCCTGAGGTATGGGGAAAAGTTTATCCAATCCATTATGAGATGTATAAACAATCACAGGAGCCAACACCTGCTGGTAAAAGTAAATACAAAAGAGGATGGGATACAGACAAAGTGATATACGACAAACTTTCTGAATATCCTTTTATGGCTTTACTTTACAATGGATGGGGATTTGGTATTGAATACAATGAGCCGAGAGCTCACTTTTACAGATTAATTGACCAGTCTGAAATTGATCCTTCCAGATTAAAACCTGGCGGTGTTTGTCTTACCTGTAAAACTTCCTATGCACCAGAGCTTGAAGCAAAATATGGACTTGCTTACTATAATAGACCTTATAAAGAAGTTTTGAATTGGATACCAGAGAAACATAGGAAACTTGGTGACTCCTGCATTGACTGCCACAATCCAAAAGATGCTTCTCTTCAGATAAGAAGAGGATTTACTCTTGTCAAGGCATTGCAGACAATGGGAGTTGATGTTTCAAACATATCCCATCAGCAGATGCGCAGCATAATTTGTGCCCAGTGTCATGTAACCTATGTTGTTCCAAGAGATAAAGATATGAAACCAACAGGTGTTTTCTTCCCTTGGCAGGGTAGCAAACTGGGAGGTATTACTATTGAAAATATAATTAAAGTTTTAAAAAGTGATCCTTCATATGGCGAATGGAAGCAGGCTGTTACAGGATTTAAACTGGCTTATATAAGGCATCCTGAGTTTGAATTCTTTTCAAATAATTCAACCCACTGGAATGCTGGAGTATCCTGTGCAGACTGCCATATGCCTTATAAAAAGATGGGAGGATTCAAAGTCTCTGAACACAGAATAATGAGTCCTCTTAAGTCTGATATGAAAGCGTGTCTGCAATGTCACGGTGAAACTCCTGAATGGCTAAAACAGAGAGTGTTAACAATACAGGACAGAACAATGAGTCTGCTACTAAGAGCAGGATATCAAACAGCTGTTACTGCGAAATTATTTGAGATAGCCAACAAAGCACAAGAAGGTGGAAAGCAGCTTGACCAAACTCTTTACAATAAAGCAAAGGATCTATATCTTGAAGCTCTTTACAGAGTAGTTTTCATAGGAGCTGAAAATTCTATTGGATTCCATAATCCAACAGAAGCAATGAGAATACTTGGTGATGCTATCTCTTATGCATCAAAATCTGAGGCAGTTTTAAGAACAATGCTTGCAAAGGCACAGGTTCAGGTTCCTGTTAATATTGATCTTGAACTTAAAAAGTATCTGAATAATCGTGGTGAAAAGAAGCTCAATTTCAAGCCAGAACAAGAGTTTAAAGATCCCTATGGAACCCAGCAGAATATAGAGGCTCTGCTCAAATAAGCTAATCTTGTAAAGAACCTCTTTGGTAAGCCTCTCTCTGCGGGCACCAAAGAGGTTCTTTTTTTGAGGAGACTGCCTAAGAAACAGTCTCCTGTGCCAGTACTTTTGCAAAATTAATTTCTTTCAATTCCTGAATTAACCTATCTTTTATTTTAAACCATACAGGGTGAACAGGGCAGTGAGAGACAAGCCCGCAAATTCTTTTATTAATAACACATCTATTAAGTGCCACTGTTTTTTCTATTGCAACAATCACATCATAAAGAGTTATTTTTTCTGGATTTTTACTTAATGTTACTCCTCCTGTAACTCCTCTTTTAAGTATGACTAATCCTGCCCTGTCAAGCTGTTTTAGTATTTTCATCAGAAAACTCTTTGGTATTTGCATCTGTTTTGAAATATCTTCAGCTTTTGCAGTATAGTTGTTTTGTGCTGAAAGATAAAGCACAGTTCTTATTGCATAGTCTGTTTCTCTTGTGATCTGTAATCCCTTAATAGCCTTCCTCCTTAAGTTCTTCTTCTGTAATTTTGTACATAAAAGTCTTATATGTCCATGCCTGATAAAAAAGAACAATAGGAATAAAGATTATCACAACAATTGTCATAACCTTAAGGGTATAAACACTGGATGATGAATTAAAGATTGTAAGACTGTATTTTGAATCAATTGATGATGGAATCAGATTTGGATAAAGACCGATAATACCGTTAAAAACAAGAGTAATAATGAATAGGGCAGAAGATACAAAAGCCCGTCCATTTTTCTTTTTCATAATATAAAAACCAGTTAAAAGGAGACAAACTATACTCACTACAAGAACAACAAACCATAATGGTAATTTTATGAAATTATTGTAAAGATTTGTAAAAACAGCTGTGAAAATTAAAAATAGCACAGCTACAGTTACCTGTAGATACCAGAATTTTTTTGCCTTTGATAATGCTCTTTCAGCAAGCTCATCAGGAACTCTCAATGAAACCCACAATCCACCATGAACTATAAAGGTAAATAAAAAGAGCAAGCCAACAAGCAAGCCATAGGGATTAAGTAAACTGAAAAGTGTTCCATAGTATCCAGAGTCATCAAAGGGCAGTCCCATAAATATGTTTCCAAAGGCAACACCAAAGAGCAAAGCAGGTATGAAACTTCCTACAAATACCCAGAAATCCCAGAATTTTTTCATTGATTCTGAAGTTGCCTTACCTCTGAGTTCTACTGCTACTCCTCTGAATATAAGGGCAAAAAGTATAATTAAAAGCGGAGTATAAAGCCAGCTGAACATGTAGGCATAGGTTGTAGGAAAAGCAGCAAAAGTGGCACCTCCAGCTGTTATCAACCATACCTCATTGCCGTTCCATACAGGACCAATTGCATGTAATACTGCTTTCTTGTCCACTTCAGTTTTTCCAATAAATGGATAAAGCACTCCAGCTCCTAAATCAAATCCATCAAGGGCAAAGTAAACTGCCCATAGTAATCCCCATAAAATAAACCAGATAATTTGAAACTCCATGATTACACCTCCTTCGGTTCAGGACCTTTTCTTGCATATTTTGCAAGAAGGTAAATATCAATTATTCCAAGAGCACCATAAAATAATGTAAATCCTATTAAAGAAGCCACTACCTGAGCAGGCTCAACTGACTTTGATACAGCATTAGCGGTTTTAAGCAATCCATAAACAATCCAGGGTTGCCGTCCCACTTCTGCAACAATCCATCCAAGCTGTGCTGCAATGTAAGGAAGAGGAATTGACCACAGAAGAATTCTTAAAAGAGCTGTCTTGTTTTCAATGGTTTTAAATGTAATCAATGCCCATAGAGACAGTAGAATAAAAAGAAAACCTAACCCCACCATAACTCTGAAGCTTACAAATGTAAGAGTTACAGGAGGTCTTTCAGAAGGAGGAAACTCTTTTAAACCTTTTATTTCCTTCTGACCTGCCAGAATGCTTAACATGGATGGAATTTTGATCGCCTCAATAGAATTCCTCTCATTTTTAGGATCTGGAACAAGCAATAAATACATTGGTGCATCTTGAGTTGTTTCCCATAAAGATTCCATTGCAGCAATCTTCGTAGGTTGAGTGCGAGTAACCTCATGGGCATGAAAATGTCCAACAAAAGCAACTAAAATTGAACTTATAAGAGCAAAGGTGGCTCCTATTTTAAGAGATTTTTTGAAGAACTCTGTTTCATTTTTCCTCAAAAGATGATATGCTGATATTCCAAGAACAAAAAATCCTGCTACGACCCAGCCTGACATTACAGTATGAAAGAATTTCAATATTCCATAGGGATTAGTTACAACTGCCCAGAAATCAACCATCTCTGCTCTTGAATTTCTTAAAACATATCCTACAGGATGTTGCATCCAGCCATTGGCAATCAAAATCCACAGAGCAGACAAGTTTGTTGCCGCTGCCACAAGCCATATTGAAAGAGCATGAAGCTTTGGAGAGATTCTGTTCCATCCAAAAATCCACACGCCAATAAATGTTGATTCAAGGAAGAATGCCAGAGTTGCCTCAATTGCAAGAGGTGAACCAAAAATATCACCAACATAACGGGAGTATTCTGCCCAGTTCATTCCAAACTGAAACTCAAGAGTAATTCCTGTAACAACTCCTAAGGCAAAATTAATTAAAAAAAGCCTTCCCCAGAACTTAGCCATTCTCAGATAATCCTTGTCTCCTGTTGCCACATATCTGCTTTCCATGTAAGCTGTAAGAACCGAAAGTCCTAATGTAAGAGGAACAAAAATAAAATGAAAACCTGCAGTTATGGCAAACTGAAGCCTACTTAATAAAACTGTATCCATACCTCCCTCCTAAAATTTATTGTTGATTAATTTTATCCACTTTAAAAAAATTTGTCAAGAGATTTTTAATAGTTAAAGTGGCTCAGATACAGCCGTAAAAATCAACGGCTACTCAAAAAAGTCTTCTGCCTCTGGACCAAAAGCTTCCATTTACTGTTTTGGCGTGTAAAAAGAAGGGAAATATGTTTTACTCCATACTTAATTGACAAACAGGGATTTTCAAGTATTCTCTAAGGAAGTAAGGGTCTCTAAAAGCAATGAAGAAAAAATTTATCTGGAGGTTAAGCCCTACAGTCTTTTTGGAGAAAGAATGTCTCCCCATGCTAAAACTGAAAGAGGACAAAGACATATTGACTATGAATTTTCAAAGACTTTTATAGAAGTAAAAAGCTTGGTGTACCTAAAGGAGTCTGCTTTTCCAATCTCCTCATTTTATCCTCCTCCAGTAAAATATATTTACAAAGGCATGGTCTTTAAGCCAGAAATGATCTTTTTCAAAACAAAGTGATTTCATTAAGTTTTCTTTTTCCCAGCTGAAAAGCTCTCTTTTGTATTTGAACTGCCAGTGTTCAAAAGCTTCATCAAGACTGTGATAGGCAAAGGAACTTTCACAGATATAGGAATGATTGAAAATCAATGAATACTCAGGATAATTTGAGCTAATCTTATCAATACTGAAAGTTTTTTCAGTAACAAGGAAAACACTGTTTATTTGAGAACTAAAAAGTTTGACGATTGAGCCTTCAATTCCATAATCAGTAAGATGAAGACTGTTACAGGCTAAAGCAAGATCAAATTCTCTGAGTTCACTACTTTCTAAATCTTCAAACCTTCGCGGTTCAATTTTTAGTTTAACTCCATGGTTGAATGAGTTTTCGTAAAGATACTCTTGCATAGTTTGAGAAGGTTCAAGGGCAGTTACATAATTGCCTATTTTTATTAAAGGAAAAGCTAACACTCCATCTCCTGCACCAATATCAAGGATTTTTATTTTTGGCTGAATAAATTTGAAGATAAAGTTTTTTATTGGCTCATGATAACTGTTGTGCTCACGCCAAAGCTTATACCATCTTACATACTCATTCCAGTATGAGATTTTCTTTATTTCAGTTGCTATCATAATCCAAATAAAAAAGCCACAGCTTCAGGCTTCTGCCCAAAACTGTGGCCTTCATGACCACTTTTTTTACTTTCTAAATCAGGTTAAACCGGTCTTCAGACCAAAGTTTATTAATTTTATATGAGTTTTATAATTTTGTCAATCCAGCGAATTGCTTCATTGAAAATCTATTTGAAATTTTATGAAAAAATAAAACAAACTACCCCCTTAACAAATTAATTGAAAACACATTTAACTAAAAATCATTATGATAAAAATCATTATGAGAAGGGAAGTATTGAGTTGTATCTGATGTATTGCCATAACAGTAATCATATATAATGCCATAATAGTAATCATAATAGTAACATCTATTGCTGTGCACAGTTGAAGCACTATCAATACTGTCAATACTGCTCTTTTTAAGAGTAAAAAGATCTTCTTCCCAATCTAAGTTTTTCTTATGGGTAAAAAGATCTTTTTCATTATCTAAACAACTGTAAATATTATCTTTTTCTGTTTTTTCTTTAACGTCTTCTTTTTCAATAGGGAGGATTTTAATTACAGAAAGCAAAAGAAATAAAAAATATGTTACTGTAAAAAGAAGAATCCATTTGGCAGATTCAAGATCAGTACCTGCATATTTAAGTATACGATAAACTGTGTAACAACAACCTATAATAGGTATACTAATCCCTGCAACTATTTTCTATTGTTCTTGCACTTTTTTTGAGTTTGCTTGTTTTGAACTTGAATGTTTTACTGTAGGGGGTGTCTTTTAATTTTTCTATTTCCTTTCTGTATTTTTCTGTCTCTTTGTTCATAAAAGAGTCCTCCTTTTTTAGGATCTTATATCTTTTATACAAAATATTACTCTTATCTAAAAGTTTTGTCAAATAAAAAAAGCAAAAAGTTCTTGCAGGTTTTTCTCTAAAATGTAGTAATATTTCCTTAAAAATACCTTGGAGGAGGTTTGTATGAGGGAAGTTTTTATGTCAACTTACCTCCAGCAAACAGTATCTCAGCTGGAGCACACTTGTAGCAAGTATCACTTAGGAGCTGCTGTAGTACTTGTATTTTCCATTATACTTCTTCCTTTGATACCTTTTTTAACATTGGCTGGATTTATCATATCAATTATACTGTTTTATCAAGCACAGGAAGTCTCGGGGCAAAAAATTACCTTTGAATTGGGAATACAAGGAGAGCGACGTTTAAGGCGAATTCTGAGTCTTATTCTTCCTGATAACTACACTGTGTTTTACGGCTATCAGATCCCTAATGGTGGAGATATTGACTGCATTGTCATAGGCCCTAAAGGTGTGTTTGTTATGGAAGTTAAAAACGACAAAGGAAATATAACTTACACATCAGATGGTTGGAATCATATAAAAATAGGACAGAGGGGCACAGCTTACAAAGGCTCATTAAAAGATCCAGGAAGACAGGTAGTAAGAGGTAGCATGGAAATAAAGAAATTGCTTCTATCCTATGGCATAAAAGTGCCTATTACTGCTTTGGTAGTTTTTACAAATCAGGATGCAAAGCTTTCTGTTGAAAGTGATAACCCTAAGTTTAAAATTCTTAAAGTAGAGGAGCTACCTCAGTTTTTTGAACACTTACCAGAGAAGCTAAAAGATGAAACTGTGGAAAGAATTAGCAGAGTAATTGAAGCAAACAAAAAATAAGCCAGAGCACATGGCTCTGGCTCTTCTTATGAAGATTTCAAAGCTGGCTTTGACTCTATCTGAATTTTTTCAAGAGCCTGTTTAGCTTTCTTTATAAAAGTTCTTACTTTCTTTATATCTTTGTTACCTTCTTCATCTTCAACTCCAGTGTTTACATCTACTGCATGTGGGGCTACCTGCTCTATGGCAAGGTCTACATTGTCAGGAGTCAGTCCACCAGCAAGGATCAACGGAACAGTCAGCCCCTGTGAGATCCTGGCACTTACTTTCCAGTCATGAGTTTTTCCAGTTCCACCTACTCTGCCATCACTGGCTGTATCAAGGATTATTGCATCTACCAGACCCGTATAAAGGGAAATTAATACGAGGGATTCAGCTCTATTGGCATGGAAGGCTTTTATTACTGTCAATTCAGGTGCTTTCTTCATCAGAAGATAAACTTCTTCTGGTGGGATATTCCCATGCAGTTGTACTACCTTACAACCAGTTTGGTCTAAAAGGTCAAGAGCTTCTTTGGCAGTTGTTACATGTGTAACCATCACTGGAATTATCTCTTCAGGTAGTAGCTCAATAGCAAACCTTACAAAGTTCGGGCTTACTTCATCTGGAGTATAATGTCTTGCACCTACAATAAAACCAACTGCATCAGGTTTTGCTTCAGATACTACTTTAAGATCCTGTGCTGAACGAATACCACAGATTTTAACTTGATAAGGTAGCATACAATGAACCTCCTTAGTAGTTTTGTTTTTTAATATTACACTTTGCCATGTCCCCATATTCAATACTCAATTCCTAACCCCTTTTACAATATTGTTGCAATATTGTTTTTTATCAAAACCTTAACTTTGAGAAGTTAAAATAAAAATAAAAAAAAGGAGGTCAAGGTATGAGAAAAGTTTTATCAGGACTTATTGGATTAACATTAATAGCTTCAGGTTGTGGAACATTTGTTCATGGAACAAAACAGGAGCTTTCTATCAGTACCGAACCACCTGGTGCAACGGCTATTATTGAGACACAGTCTTGTGTAACTCCATGCACAATGACAGTGTCAAGAAAGGCTGAAAAGATTACGATTAAAAAGGATGGCTTTGAGCAAACCTATGAGCTTTCAAAACATTTTAATGCTGGCGCTACAATTTTTGGAAACATTCTGTGGTTGCTTCCAGGTATTATCATTGATGCCATTTCAGGTGGAGCTATGACAATTGATCCTGTAAATATCAAACTTGATGAGAAAAAGCAATCAGGAATACTTTTTGAAAAAGGTAAAACCACAGTTTTTGAGATTGAAAACCTCTGGGGCAAGCCAGTAAAAATCAGCCAAAACGATAACATAACGACCTATCACTACATCGGCAAAGTGACAACGAAAAATGGAATGCAGGAAATAAAAGTTGTAGTAAACAAAGACGGCAAAGTGCAGGATATACAATTTTAAAAAGCTTTTTAAGGAGAGCTTCCGTCCCAGAGGCTCTCCTTTTTTCACAACTTCAACGAATTCCTGAAAATGCCGATTGAAACTGCAATTCCGATTGATGATATTTTAACTTTCTACAGTTATTACACAGAGATATTAAAAAATCTTGAAAAATTTGGATTCTACAATAGAACTTGACATGAATTTTAAATTTTTGCTTTAATATTTTAACCCAAGAAGGGTAGATTGGTCATGAAGGCCGTGTAAGGGAATGTATCCCTTGCACGGCTTTTTTATGAATTCAGGCTCATGAAGAGTCTATGCCTCTCAAGAAGGGAGCAGATACTGGAAAAATTTCAAGGAGGGGCGTAAAAATGATTTTTCAAACTCTTATATGCATTATGTTTATTTTATGCCTTATTTTACCTGCTTTTGCTGAGAAAAAGGAGGAAGAACTTGAGGAGATTGTGGTTACTGCTACAAGAACTGAAACTCCTGTTGAATCAGCACCAGCTTCTGTAAGTGTTGTAACAAAAGAAAAAATTGAGCTTAAAGCACCAAAGACAATTGATCAGGCATTAAATGATATTTCCGGTGTATTTGTAAGAAGGGGAAAGGGACTAATGGATACTCTTTCAGCTATAACTTTAAGAGGCATTCCAGAGCAAAAAAGAACTCTTATTCTTATGGATGGAATGGTTCTAAATAATCCTTATACTGGTGAAGTAAGGATGGGTGGATACTATCCAGAGGATCTTGAAAGAGTTGAGGTTGTTAAAGGTCCTTTTTCATCACTTTATGGTGGATATGCAATGGGTGGAGTTGTAAATTTTATTACAAAGATGCCTGAAAAAAGGGAGTTTACATTTAAATCAGGATATGGCTCAAGCTGGAGCCGTGGTGAAGCAATGGATGACTTAAGAAGAGTTTATATCTCTTATGGTGATAAACTGTGGGATAAATTAAGCATATTTTTAAGCTATGGCTGGCAGGGAACAAATGGATATCCCACTGATTTGAATGTTCAGAACACAAAACCACCTACAGGGATTACAGGATACGAAATAACTTCAACAAGAGATGGAAAAACAGCGTATATCATAGGCGATAAAGGAGACAACCGCTGGTGGGATGATGGAATTACCATTAAAACTCAGTATGAGTTTACAAAGGATACTAAAATAAAGTTTAGTTTTATGAGAAATCGTTATGAATACAACTATGATGAGCCTCATACATATTTAAGAAATGCTGCAGGAAATCCTGTATGGACATATACAGTTGGAAGAACAACAATATATGAAAATTCATTTCTTCCTGGCGGAGGAGGCAGAATCCAGAATACATATTCCTTAGGATTTGAGACAAAGCTTTATAAAGAGCTTTTAATGAAGCTAAATCTTTCATACCTTGATACAGAAAAAAACTGGTATGTAACAACATTGTCTCAGGCAACAAGATTAGGATGTGGTTTAGATCCAACAAAATGTGGTTATGTATCAAATACTCCTTCAGAAGTATACATGGTTGATTTACAATTTAGTCTTCCAATTTTCAACAATCAAATTCTTACATTTGGTAGCTCCTTCAGACACGGATATGCTAATACAAAGGAAAAATATTTAAGAGATTGGAGAGATGAAAATTCAACAACAACTTTAAAGTATGAGTCAAAAGGAAAGGATAAAACATATGCAATTTTTATTCAGGATGAAATAATGCTTTTAAATAATCTCACTGCTTATATAGGCTTCAGGCAGGACTGGTGGAAAACCTATGATGGATATGTAAATGATGTTGGAAAAGCAGGTTATCCAAAGGAGTATCCATCAAAATCAAAATCCTCTTTTTCACCAAAGTTTGCCATTGTTTATAAACCCTTTGAAACAACAACTCTTCGTGGCTCAGTTGGAAAAGCATTCAGAGCACCAACAGTATATGAGCTTTACAGAACTTGGACATCATCCACAGGAATTACTTATGCTGGGAATCCTCAATTAGACCCTGAAACTGTTACATCATGGGATATTGGAGTTGAACAAAAACTATGGAAAGGTGCAAAGGTGTCTCTCACATATTTTGAAAACTATATGAAAGACTTAATTTATCGTAAAACAGTTACATCAACCTATCAAGAATATGTAAATGTAGGTAAAGCTGAATCCCGCGGAGTTGAGTTTGAATTTGAGCAAAGATTTGAAAAATGGCTTAGATTATTTGGTAATTTTACCTATACTGACTCTGAAATTAAAGAAAATAATGCAAATCCAAGCACTGTAGGGTGTAGACTCACTTATACACCTCTATGGAGAGCAAATGTAGGAGCAGAATTTGAAAAATCAGGCTTTTCAGCTATGGTTGTTGGAAGATATGTTGGTAAGTGGTTCAGTAATGATGATAACTCTGATCGCGTAAACAATGTTTATGGTTCCTATGACCCATATTTTGTTGTTGATGGAAGAATTGCATATCAGATTACAAAGTTTGCAAAGCTGAGTTTTTCAGTGGACAATATATTTGATAGAAAATACTACCAATACTACAGGGCACCTGGAAGATCATGGTTTACAGAACTTACATTAAAGTTTTAGCTACTTTAGTTACATTAGCATGGGTAGGGGCAGCTTATGCCTCTACCTATACTATAACTGACAAGCTTGGAAGAACTGTTACAGTTAACATACCTGTAAAAAGGGCTGTTATTGTAATATCCTACGAACTTATTCCAGCATTGAATATTTGGAGTCAGGTTGCAGGTGTGTCCCGTTGGGCAGAGGAAAACTGTGATCTTTATAAAGCAATAGTTAAAACAAATCCTCAATTTAAAAAGCCAACTACTGGTGCAGGCACTGATATCAATGTAGAAGCAATTTTAAAACTTAATCCAGATATCGTGATTACATGGACATACAATCCAAATACAATAACTTTTCTTGAGCAAAAGGGCATCAATGTAATTGGAATATATCCTGACAGTCTCAGAGAGCTTTATCAGGTAATAAGAATGCATGGAAAACTTTTTGGTAAAGAAAACAGAGCAGAGGAAGTTATTGCTGAGATGGAGAAAATTTTTAAGCTTATTAAGAGCAGGGTATCAAAAATCCCTATTGATAAAAGGAAAAAAGCAATACATCTTGGAGGAAAGCCAACAACTGTTTCAGGTGCAGTTGGTGTTACAAACGATGTTATTGAGATTGCAGGAGGACTAAATTCTGCTAAATCAATAAATCAGAGAAACATGGATATATCTATTGAAAAGATAATTCAGTGGAATCCTGATGTGATTTTTATATGGGGTGGGGCAGGATACAATGAATCATGGCTATACAATAACTCTCAATGGAGATTCGTGAAGGCAGTAAAAGAGCATAAAGTTTACAAGCTTCCTAAATGGTCAACATGGTCTCCAAGACTTGCACCAATAGCTCTTTATATGGCAATAAAGCTTTATCCAGAAGCATTCAAAGACATTAATTTTGAAAAGCTGGCTGATAACTTCTACAGAAAAGTATTCGGAATATCTTATTATAAAGTGAGACAATATGAAGGTTATTAAGGCATTGATAATTTTAATTTCTCCAGTCTTTGTAGGATGGATAGCCCTCTTTCTTGGTGCTTATGGAATTAGTCCTTTGATGGTTTTAAAAATTTTATTAAACGAGACTGTGCATATATTTGATATCGGAGAGATTCCAGAAAAAGCAATTATATTAGATATAAGACTTCCAAGAATTATATTAGCTGGTCTTGTAGGAGCCACACTTTCAGGCGCGGGTGTAACACTTCAAGGTATATTTCGTAATCCCCTTGTTGACCCTTTTATCTTGGGAATTTCAGCAGGTGCAGCCTTTGGATGTGCTATAACAATTGGATTTTTAAGTTACCTTCCAATTCAGTTTATGGCTTTTGTTTTTGCTGTTACTGCAGTAATTATTGCTTATACAGTTGCAAGAACACAGGGTGAAGTAAGCCGTCTTCCGTTGATTCTATCAGGTGTTATTGTTTCAGCTTTTTTTACAGCAATGGTTTCAATTGTGAAGTTTATTGTTGATCCTCATAAGCTTCAGAGCATTGTTTACTGGCTAATGGGAAGCTTTTGTCTTGCTGACTGGAAGGCAGTAAGAATTGCTGGATTAGGGGTGCTTGCTGGAATTTTTCCAATATTTCTCATGAGATGGAGGCTTAATGTTATGAGCATGGTAGAGGAGGAAGCCAAAGCCTTAGGAGTAAATATTTCAAGGGACAGACTTCTTTTCATAGGATTTTCAACACTTTCAGTAGCAGTTGCCACATCTCTCTGCGGAATTATTGGATGGGTAGGGCTCATGGTTCCACACCTTGTAAGAATGCTTACAGGACCTGATCATAAAACACTTCTGCCACTAAGCCTTACAGCAGGAGCATCTTTTATGATTGCTGCAGATACTGTGTCTCGTACACTTACAAGCTTTGACATCCCTGTAGGAATAATCACAGCTCTTACAGGTGCTCCATTCTTTGTATATTTAATGAAAAAAGGTGGTAAAGAAGCATGGGGTAAGTGATGGTAGAGATTAAAGAATTATTTTTCAGACATAAAGGTAGTAGTAGTGATGTAATAAAAGGTGTGAGTTTTACTGCAAACAGAGGCTTTATAACCACGATTCTTGGACCAAATGGATCTGGAAAAACTACACTTTTTAAATGTATTTTAGGACTGTGGAAGTATTACAGAGGAGAAGTCAAAGTAGATGGAGCTTCTGTTGAAAGGCTTTCATTCAGAAAGAGGGCTCGTTTTTTTTCTGTTGTTCCACAGGAGCATGAACCACCTTTCCCATACTCTGTTTTTGATGTTGTTTTGATGGGAAGAGCAAGCTATGTTGGCGTTTTTTCATCTCCTGGTAAAAGGGATTATGAAAAAGCAGAAGAGGCATTGGAAATAGTAGGAATTGGAAGGTTAAAAGATACTCCTTACACAAAAATAAGTGGAGGGGAGCGTCAGCTTACACTTATTGCAAGGGCAATTGCACAGGGCTCACCAGTTATGCTTCTTGATGAGCCAACAAGTCATCTTGATTTTAAAAATCAGATAAATGTGCTTAAGAAAATTAAGGAAATAGCCATTCAAAGAGCTCTTACGATAATTATGACACTTCATGATCCTAATTTGTCATTACTTTTTTCAGACAAGGTGGTTGTAATTAACTCTGGCAGTATAATTTCAGAGGGTGCTCCAGGTGAGATTATTACTGAAGATTTGATAAAAAGGGTTTATGGTGTGGATGTGAAAAGAAGCTTTATTGATGGCCATAGCATAATCTGTCCGATAATTTAGGAGGCTTTTTATGTTAAAAATTTTAGCAGTTGTATGGCAAAGTTACTATAATATGCTTCTTAAAGCATCAAAAAATATTAATGAGTTCTCACTCAAAGTTTACTCTGCAAGAGTAGTTGAAAATGAACCTGAAAGACTTAACAGTGTTTTAAAAGAAATGGAAGATGCGGATATCCTTTTTTTCTATCGTTCAAACGAGTCTGTATGGGAGGAGATTGAAAAAAAGCTGAAAGAAAGTAGCATGAAAGCTAAAATTGTCTGTCTTGGTCATGATCCTTCATATTGGATGCTTTCAAATGTAAAGCCTGAGCTATTAAGTAAAGCCTATCAGTATCTTGTTATAAATGGCGAAAAAAATATAAAGAATATGTTTTTATTTTTAGCAAATAAGCTTGCTGGATTTGATATTTCATATGAGGAGCCAGAGCAGATTCCATGGGAAGGACTTTATCATCCAGATGCTGAAAAGATTTTTACCAGCATTGATGAATATATGCAATGGTATGAAAGGAAGAATGCTCCTACTGTTGGTATTCTCTTTTCAAGGCATTATTGGATAAATGGTAATACAGATGTAGAAGATTTGCTTATTAAAGAGCTTGAAGCAAGGGGATTTAATGTAATTCCTGCTTTTGCTTATTCAGTTAAGGATGAAGCACTTGGAACAAAGGGAAGCGGAGAGGTGGTCCTTGAATGGTTTATTGATAAAGAAGGAAAGCCAAGAATTGATGCAATGATAAAGCTTATATCATTTTTTCTTGGAACAAGCCGAGAAAAAAGAATGGACAACACTAATGTTGCATCTGATGGAGTTGAGATTTTGAAAAAACTTGATGTACCTGTGATATCGCCCATTTCATCTTACTATAAAACAATTGAAGAATGGGAAAAAGGAGAGCTTAATCTTGACATAGGCTGGTCAATTGCTTTGCCTGAGTTTGAGGGAGTAATTGAGCCATTAATAATTTCTGCTCAGGTTGAAGGTTCTCAGGATGAAAGAAGAAAGATGCCAATTGCAGAGCGTGTTAAAAAACTTGTAAACAGGGTTGAAAGATGGATTGAACTTAGGAAAACACCTCCTGAGCAAAGGCGTATTGTTTTTGTTCTTCATAACAATCCATGTGCATCTGTGGAAGCAACTGTTGGAGGAGCAGCTCATCTTGACAGCCTTGAAAGTGTTGTAAGAATCATGAAAAAAATGAAACAGGCTGGTTATGATGTTGAACCGCCTGACAGTGGTAAAGCACTTATTGATGAAATAATGAATAAAAAGGCAATATCAGAGTTCAGGTGGACAACTATTGAAGAAATTGTTGAAAAAGGTGGAGCAATTGCCTTTGTAGATAAAGAAAAGTATTTAGAGTGGTTTAATGAACTACCTGAAAAAACGAGGCTCAGAATGATTGATGCATGGGGACAGCCTCCAGGTGAACATAAAAATGGTATCCCACCAGCAATGGTTTATAAAAATAAAATTGTAATTACAGGTTTGCAATATGGAAATGTTATTGTATGTGTGCAGCCAAAGCGTGGCTGTGCTGGTGCAAGATGTGATGGACAGGTGTGTAAAATACTTCATGACCCAGATGTGCCACCACCTCATCAGTATATTGCAACATATAAGTGGCTCAGCCGTGAATTTAAGGCTCATGCGATAGTTCATGTGGGAACTCATGGAAATCTTGAATTTTTGCCTGGTAAAGGAGCGGGGCTTTCAAATGCGTGTTTTCCTGATATTGCCATAGATACACTGCCTCATCTTTATATTTACAATGCTGATAATCCTCCTGAGGGAACCATTGCAAAAAGGCGTAGCTATGCAGTGCTTGTTGATCATATGCAGACTGTGCTTACTGAAGGCGGGCTGTACAGCGAGCTTTCAGAGCTTGAAAGACTTCTTGGTGAGTATGAGGATGCAAAGAAAGAGCCTGCAAGAAAACATGCTCTTGAACATTTGATAATTGCTGAGATAAAAAAAACTAAACTTGATCATGAAATAAAGATTTTTTACAATGGCAAAAAAGTTCAGCTTTCAACTCTCACCCATGAAGAACTTCATCAAATACCTTTTGAAAAAATAGTTGAAGAGGCTCATGGCAGGCTATCACTTATAAGAAACACTCAAATTCAGGATGGAATGCACATATTTGGTGAAATACCAGAAGGACAAAGAAGGGTTGATTTCATTTATTCCATTTTAAGATATGATTCAGGAGAAAAACACTCTTTGAGAAAAGAGATAGCAAGACTGCTTGGTTACGAGTTTGATGAACTTTTATCACAGCAGGAAAAAATTGATTCTTTTACAGGAAAATCATACGGTGCAATAATTGAAGAGATAGATAGGATAAGTAAAGAAGTTGTAAAAGAAGTATTGAAGGAGGTAACATGATGGAAGTCCTTAAAAAAATAGAGTGGGATAAGCCTGAATGGAGGGCAATTAAAGAGAAAATATTGGAACTTAATAGAAAAATTGAGCAATCAAAAGAGATTGAATCTCTCCTTCATGGTTTTTCTGGTGGATATATTCCTTCTGGTCCTTCTGGATTGATAACCCGTGGAAGAGATGATGTTTTGCCAACAGGAAGAAACTTTTATAGCCTTGACCCTCACAGAGTTCCAACTCGTTCTGCCTATGAGATTGGTAAAAGGCTTGCTCAAAAACTTATTAAAAAACATCTTGATGAAGAAGGTAGATACCCTGAGAATGTAGGTATTTACTGGCAGTGCACAGACATAATGTGGGCAGATGGAGAAGGAATGGGACAGATAATGTATCTTCTCGGTGTAAAACCAGTGTGGCTTTCAAATGGAAGAATAAAAGGGATTGAGATAATCCCTTTAAGTGAACTTGGAAGACCACGTATTGATGTAACAATAAGAGTTTCTGGAATAACAAGGGATAACTTTCCAATGTGTATTGAGCTTATAGATGAGGCAGTGCAGGCAGTTGCCTCTCTTGATGAACCTGATGATATGAATTTTGTAAGAAAACATACACTGGAGCAGCTTTCTCAGAATGGGGCAGACCTGCGTTCAGCAACACTGAGGATTTTCTGCTCAATGCCAGGCACATATCAGGCAGGAACTCAACTTGCTGTATATGCTTCTGCATGGAAAGAAGAGAAAGATTTAGCAGAAGTTTTTCTTTACTGGAATGGTTATGCCTATGGAAAGGGAATATGGGGCGAATCTAAACATAAAGAGCTTGCTAATGTTTTAAAAACAATTGATGTAACTTACAATAAAGTCGTTTCAGATGAGTATGACCTTTTTGGATGCTGTTGTTATTTTGGAACTCATGGAGGAATGACTGCTGCGGCAAGACATTTAAGTGGAAAAGAGGTTAAAACTTATTACGGAGATACTCGCAATCCAGACCATGTTGAGGTAAGAGACCTTGCTGATGAGATAAGGAGAGTTGTAAGAACAAAGCTGCTTAATCCAAAATGGATTGAAGGAATGAAAAGACATGGATACAAGGGTGCCGGAGATATATCAAAAAGAATCGGAAGAGTTTACGGTTGGGAGGCAACAACCCGTGAGGTTGATGATTGGATTTTTGATGACATTGCAAGAACATTTTTGATAAATGAAGAAAACAAAAAATTTTTCGAAGAGCACAATCCATGGGCATTGGAAGAGATTGCAAGAAGGTTAATTGAGGCAACTGAACGAGGACTGTGGGATCCTTCAGAGGATGTGAAAGAGGCATTAAAAGCAATTTATCTTGAGATTGAAGGATGGATTGAGGAGAAGATGGCAGACACAAAAGGAAACTTTCAGGGTGGTTCAATAGATGTAGTTACAGCAGATGAGGTTGAATACTGGAAAAAAAAGATGAAGGAGGTAATAGGGTGATATTTCCATTTACTGCAATTGTTGACCAGGATGAGATGAAGCTTGCTCTTATTTTAAATGTGATTGATCCCAACATAGGTGGCGTTCTTATTATGGGCGAAAAGGGCACTGCAAAGTCAACAGCTGTGAGAGCACTTGCTGATTTGCTTCCTGAGATTGATGTGGTTAAAGGCTGCAGATTTAACTGCGCACCTGAAGGACCTTTCTGCAGTGACTGCATTGAGAAACTTAACAAAAATGGCTCAATTGAAATTGAAAAAAAGAAGATGCGTGTTGTTGAACTTCCATTAGGTGTTACAGAAGACAGGGTTGTTGGCACACTTGACATTGAGTATGCAATTAAAAAGGGTGAAAAACGCTTTGAACCAGGAATTCTTGCAGAGGCAAATAGAAACTTTTTGTATATTGACGAAGTAAATTTGCTTGAAGATCACATTGTAGATCTTTTACTTGACTCTGCTGCAATGGGAGTAAATACTGTTGAAAGAGAAGGCATCTCTTTTATTCATCCTGCAAAGTTCATACTTGTAGGGACAATGAATCCTGAAGAAGGTGAACTGAGACCTCAGCTTCTTGATAGATTTGGTCTTTGCGTTCAGGTCAATTCATTGACAGATAAGAACTTAAGAATTGAAGTACTTAAAAGAAAAGCAGAATTTGACGATAATCCAGAAGAATTTTTCAAAAAATGGGATTCTGAACAGCAAATTCTTGTAAGAAAAATTATAAAGGCAAAAGAAAATCTTAAAAACATTAAAATTGATGACAGTGCTCTTTCTTTTGTAGTTGACATTACTTGTCAGCTTAATCTTGATGGTCACAGAGCAGACATTGTTATGCTTAAAGCTGCAAGAGCCTTTGCAGCGTTTAATGGAAAGAATGGAATAACCCAGGAAGATATTAAAGCAGTTGCACCTTTTACCTTAAGACATAGACTTAAAAGACTTCCCTTTGAAGATATATCTCAAGAAGTAGACAAGCTTAATGCAATACTTGAAACAATTTAAAATAAAGTTTTCAGATTTTGTAGGACAGGAAAATGCCAGACTTGCTCTTTTGTTGAATCTCATTGAGCCAGCCTGTGGTGGAGTTTTGCTTGCTGGCAAAAAAGGCACAGGTAAATCAACTTTGCTGAAAGCATTTAAAGAAATTGTTAAAGCCTTAAACATGCCCTTTATTGAATTACCTATGAATTCTACTGAAGAGGCTGTTTTAGGTGGAATTGACATAGAGGAAACCATTAAAACCGGGGAAAGAAGGTTTCAGAAAGGTCTTCTTTCAAAGGCAGATGGAGGATTTCTTATCATTGAAGACATAAATCTTTTTCCTCATGACTTGCTTTCAATTGTCTTTGAAGTTCAGTCAAGAGGAGAAAATATAGTTGAAAGAGAAGGAATTACATTGAGAGAGTCTGCTAATTTTCAAATCCTTGCAACAATGAACCCTGAAGAAGCTGATTTTTCCTCTCACTTTCTTGATAGATTTGGTATGTGTGTTATCATGGACAATATAATTGACAAAGAAAAAAGAAAGGAAATAATAAGATTAAATTTTTCAAGGGAGCTCCAGATAGCAGAAGATATTTCTTTAATTGAAAAAATCATAAAAAGCAAAGAGTTTATAAAAAAAATTAAAGTAATAGATGAGATAACAGAGTTTATTTCTGAAGTTGTTTTAAAAGAAGCTGTTTTGTCTCACAGAGCAGACATTTTTCTTTTATATGCATCAAAGGCTTATGCAGCTTATTTTGGAGATAATTTTGTTAAAAAAAAGCATGTTATCACAGTAGCTCCACTTGTTTTAAATCACAGAAAAAAACTTTTACACCAACAGCCAGAATATGAGCCTGAACACCAATTCGACAATTCTCAAAGCTCAGAAAGAAATGATGAAGAACAAAAAAATAAAAATCAGACTCCTTCTCGAATAGATGAAGATCATGAACACGGGAAATCGCAAAACACTCCATCATCTGAAAAAGAAGATGTTTTTCCTGTTGGTGAAAGTTATAAAATAAGAAAATTTTTCTTCAGAAAAGACAGAACTTTAAGGCAATCCACTGGAAGAAGAACAAAGACAAAAACAAAAGGCAGGGCAGGCAGATATGTAAGAAGTCTTCTTCATAAAAGAAATGATATTGCAATTGATGCAACAGTGAGGGCTGCTGCTGCGTTTCAAAAAATTAGAGGTATGAAGGATTTGTTGATAATTAAAGAGGAGGATTTAAGATACAAGGAAAAAGAAAAAAGAATGAGCCATACTGTAGTATTTGTTGTTGATGGCTCTGGCTCTATGGGAGTTGAGCAAAGGATGATACAAACAAAAGGAGCGATTCTTTCACTTTTAATGGATTGTTATCAAAAAAGAGATAAAGTTTCAATGATTTTATTCAGAAAAGACAGAGCAGAAACAATTCTTCCACCAACTTCATCGCATGAACTTGCTTTAAAAAGACTTAGAGAAATTCCAACAGGAGGTAAAACCCCTCTTTCAGCAGGCCTAATGGAAGCGTACAGACTAATTCGAAGGATGGCAATTAAAGAGCCTGAGAGTCGTTTTTTAATTCTTCTTATTACTGATGGAAAGGCAAATGTTTCTTTGACTGGTAAAACAGTTTTTGATGAACTCAGAAGCATTTGTTTTATGTTAAGCAATCTAACTTCAGTTGACTTTATTGTGATTGATACTGAAAAGAAAAATAAATTTATGAAAATAGATTTTGCTGTTAAAATTGCAGAATGGCTTCAGGCAAAGTATTTTCTGATAGAAGAGCTTAAAAGTGAAAGTCTTTTAGGTATCGTAAAAACCTTCAAAATTTAAGCTGTGTTAGAATTAAATAATGAAGCCTGTCAAATTTTATTTTAACAAAGCTATTGATACTTATGAAAAAATCGGAATTTTACAGAAAAAGATTGCCTTTGAACTTTTAAGAAAAATTGAAAAGAAAAATTATGACTGTATCGTAGAAATTGGTAGTGGAAAAGGATTTTTGAGTATTCCTTTAAGTGAGTCTATTTCTTTTAAAAACTATATTCACATTGATATTTCTTTTGAATTTCTTAAAAAACTTAGAACAAATTTAAAGGGTAATCATTTTTTTGTCAATGCCAGCGGAGAAGAAATCCCTTTAAGAAAAAATATCGCTGATTTAATGGTTAGCTCTTCAGCGCTTCACTGGATTAAGGATCCTGAACAAAATCTTATAAAAATTTTAGAAATTTTAAAAAAAGGTGGGAGATTTTACTTTTCTATTTTTACTTCAAATACCTTGAAAGAATTAAAGGAGATTTCAGAAATCACAGGTTTTGGCTCGGTTTTTCCTTTAAAAAAAGTTGAGTTTTATTTTGAGCTAATTAAAAAAACAGGATTTTCTTTTAATTATGAAGTAAAAAATTACCGTGAAATTTATAATTCTCCTCGAGATTTACTGATTTTTCATAAACTTACAGGAACGAACTATACTGAAGGCAAAAAATTTTCAGGGAAAAATGCATTTAAAAATTTTTGTGATACCTATAAAAGATTTTTTAGTAATCACAGCGGAGTTTACGCTACCTATGAAGTTCTATTTATAAAAGGCATTGTTTAAGTTCCTCAATTCTTTCCTTTATGATTTCAATGAGTTTTTCATGAAGACCCAGAGGTTTTGTAACATTAATTTCAATATCAGGATAATTTTTTTTAAATTTTGCAATAATTTCTGGAATCTCTGATATTACATGGCCTCCTGAGAAAAGAAAAAGTGGATGAACTATAATTGTTTTTGCTTTTTCTTTTACGCATTCTAACAAAACTT